>JAJPKG010000279.1 GCA_021323815.1 Pseudomonadota bacterium | reverse complement strand
GGGGCGTATCCGCGAACGCGCCGCGCCACGCTTTCCACCGGCTGGCATCGTTGGCGCGGCAAGTGACAACCATGATCGCGCCGGGGCTGATGCCCTCTTGCCCGATAAGCCGCTGCAACACGGCGTGCAGCGCGGTCTGCGTCGCTGCGTCGGGATCGCTGCCATAGTGAGTGGGATCGACATACGCGATGGGGCGACCATCGGGGCCGTTGAAAGGGAAGAGCACGAGATCGGGATTGAACTCCGCCATCGCGTCGCGGACGGCGCGGCTGTTGCGCAGGTTCTCGGTCAGGGCGGGCACCTGATGCAGCGCGAAGGGGAAGTGCCACTCATCGTCGAAATCAATGCGCTGGCGGGCGTCGTACCACACCGCGCAATAGCCGGTCTTGGGATCGCGCAGCAGCCGTGCCAGGGCTTGCAGCAATTGCGGCTCGATATCCTGCCCTTCGTCGATGATGAGCGCGTCATAACGCCACTCGTCTTGCCTGATGCGCAACAGCCGTTCGATGCCGCGCATGAGCGTCTGCGCCAGGTGCGCCTGCCCTCGCGCGCTGACGATCTGCGCCGGCACGCCCGCGCTGTCAGTCATCTGGGCTTGCTTGGTGATCTCGGCGCACAGCGAGCGCGCATCGAAGATATCGAACGCTTCGCTTTCGGCGTCGCACTCGATGTCGTGTTTCTCTTGCAGCCAGGTCGCCTGAAATTCGTTGACGCAGACGAAAAGGGTGTGCCAGCCGCGACCAGCCAGCAGCCGCGCCGTCTCAAAAGCGAGGATGGTTTTGCCGCTGCCCGCTTCGCCGGGGATGAGGCAGCGCCGGTAACGCAGCAGCGCTTCCAGCCGGGCGCACTGGCTCTGCGTGAGATAGTCGATGGTGCGGTTGTCGATGCGAATCTCATCCGCCAGCGTGGGGGGCGCGAACTCTGGATCAAACCGCCCGATGAAAGCGGTGACGGCTTCCGGCGAGAGCTTGCCCGGCTCGCGCTTGATGCCGGCATAGGCGAAGATGCTTTCGAGGGCTGGCTGGGGCGCGTCCAGGTGGTGGTTGTCGAGGATCAATTCGTCGGGGAACTCGGCCAGGTGATGCGGCTGCCACTCCATGCTGAAAAACCACACTGCTCTGGCGAGAGCATAAGAAAATGGTTTGGTCTCCGGTGCTTTGCTGAGGAAATAGTTCAGGTTGCGGTGCGAGTCATCCACCTGCTGAAAGGGCGAGGGTGATAGCGGGTGCGGCACGTTCTGGCGGTCCAGCGAGAGCCATTGTCCCTTATCGCCGTCATAGACGATGCGCCCGCCTTTGGCTTCCAGCACCACCACGCCATAATCAGGATGCAGCAGCAAGAAGTCGATCTCGCCGCGCACCAGCCGTCCGTTTTTGGCCTTGAAATAGCGCTCCGCCCCGTGGATGACGTGCCACTCGTCGCCCAGCCGCTCGCGCAAGATGCCATACAGTTGCCGTTCGGCGGCGCTGGCCGTGCCTTCCGCCGGGCCGTTGCGCGGGTGCATCTGGGCCATGCCAATATCCTCCTCTCAGCCGGTGGTTGAGGTGAGTATAGCATACCAGGGAAGCCGGCGCTATAGTCAATTTCACCTTCTTTTCATCTTCATCGCGTATGATGAGGTATGGAGGTCTGAGCCGGTGGACGAAGATCGCCTGATTTCCCCCATATCGCCTGAAACAGCCGTCGCGGCGTTGCGCGAGCGGTTGCCCACGCTTGCCGTCAAAGATATCGTGTATCTCGGTGGGGGCAGTATGGAGACGTTACACATCGGTCCTGCCGCCGCCGATTTTTGCCTGTGGCGCGGTGCCTATGGGCCGACCTTCCTGGGCGCGATGCTGGCGACTTATCATCGCCCGGTGGATGAACATTTTCGCGCCGTCATGGATTTCTGCTATAATCGCATCCCACTGATCTATTTCCGTCACGGCTTCACGCAACACGCCCCGGTTTTCGTTGCGTTTGGGCGGATGCTGTTGCGCCAAAGAATGGTTACTGGCTAGAAATGAGGTGCTGCAAACGATGGAAATGACACAGAGCAAGGACAACGCGGCAGAAGCACAAGGTTATTTCGGCGCGGAAAGCGTCATCTGGCGCGTGGCGGGGGAATCTGTCTTGGTGCTGGGTGGAGGGCGCGCAGTGCTGATGCAACTGGCGCATCCGCTGGTGGCGGCTGGGGTTGGCGCGCACAGCAGCTATGCGGCGAATCCCTGGCAACGCTTCCAGGTAACGCTGAACCTTTCGCAAGCGCTCGTCTATGGCACGCGCAGCGAGGCCCGCATGGCGGCGCGCACCATCAACCGGCTGCACACGCGCGTGCGTGGCACGCTGGATGAACGCGCCGGCTCGTTCGCCGCCGGAACGGCCTATCGCGCGCAAGATCCGGCGTTGTTGCTATGGGTACTGGCGACACTGATCGACACCACGCTGCTGCTATATCCTCTGCTGGTCGGGCCGCTGAGCCGAGAAGAGCAAGAGCGTTATTATCAAGAGGAGCGCGTTGGAGCTATCTTGCTCGGCCTGCCGGCCTCTGCTGTTCCACCTACATTGGATTCCTTCAACGCCTATATGCAGGAGATGCTCAATAACGACCGTCTGGTGGTGACGCCTGAAGCGCGGCGTGTGGCACATGCTGTCATGCATTTCACCGCGCCGTTTCCGCTATGGC
>JAJPKG010000121.1 GCA_021323815.1 Pseudomonadota bacterium | reverse complement strand
GCGCTCAGGCGCACCCAGTTCATCCCCTGGGATGACGTCAAAGCGGTGGTGCGCGCCAGCGGCTTGCTGAGCGATCCGGCGATGGAACAATATACGCTGTGGGGCGCGCGACACGGCGTGGTGCTGAATCTGGTTGAGACGGCTGAGCTGCTCAGCGCGGCGCGGGCTGTCACTTCGCTCACGGAATATGCCGGCGGGCGCGAGCGCTATCTGGCGGACTCCCGCCGGCTGCTCGCCACCATCGCCGCGCGCACCTCCGTTCCCTTGCGCACTTTTGCGCGTGGCTATTATGGCACGCGACCGCTGTTGGCAGCGGCATGCGTCGGCTTGACGCAACCGGATGTTGCCGCAACCCCCCCGGCAGCCATTCAACCGGATCCCACTCAGCCGGTGCCGCCGTTTGCGCAGTCGATGTGGGCGACCACGCAGCGCTTCACGCTGGCCGCGCGCGATCCCTTGCGTGGTTTCCTGGTGACTGTGCGCGTCGTGCTCTTTCTGACGATCCTGATCTATCTCACGGTGCTCGCCTCGTCATCCAGCGCGCTTGTGTCGTCTCTGCCCACCCTGAACCTGATCTTCCTGCCGCTATTCGGCGTGCTGATCGCCGGCTTGATCGGGGGAACCATCGTCGCCCTGCGCCGGGGATATGGTGCGTTGCCGGCGGTGATTGCCGACAACAAGGGGCTGCGCCTGTTGTCTATTACATCGCGCCAGCGCCTCAGCACCGGCCAAGTGACCGGCGGCATCTTCGTTCCCTGGCAGCGCATCCATAGTTGGGCGGTCATCCCACCGTCGCCGCGCAAGCCCGCGATGACGGTCTATGCTGTGTTTTGGGACGGCCCCACCATCACCTGGATCGAGCGCGAGGGGGCCAGCCTGGATATGCTGGGCGTGAGGGGAGACGCCCGCGAAGCCTATCGCCAGGCAGCGACCGCGCTGCATGCGATGGTGGCGGCGCGCACCGGCTTGCCGCTGCACGAACTGCCCCAGCCGCGCGGTTGGTGAGGGCGGCGCATATGGCGCGCGATGCCCGCTTCAGCATCTTTTTCGCGCAAGGAGATCGCATGTATGCTCCCGACACCCGTACCTGGCTGGCAGCGAAAGCGCGCGATCCACGGTTGCAGCGCGTGGCGCGGATTTTGGCGCGGCTGCGCCAGCGCGGATTGAGCGATCCCGCCGTCGCCAGCGGCTTCACGCGCGGCATCTTGCTGGATGCGCCGCCGACGGATGTGGATATTCATTACGTTGGCGCGGTCCCGACGGCGATGGCGGAGATCTGGCTGGCCGAGGAATTGCGCGCTGCGGGCATCGCTGACGGCGAATGGGATATCTGGAATTTTCAGGAGCATGATCCGCGCATCACCACCACAGCGTATGGCTATCAGGTGCATTTCGTCTCCACCATCGACTGCGTGTGCCTGGGCGCGGACGGCATGCTGCGCGATGTCACCGGGCGCGGCGCGGCGGATGCGCAGGCGCGACGCCTGCATTTCTGTCATCTGGCGGTGACGGATTACCCTTACACCGAGGGCCAGCTATGCTATATGTATCTTGAGGGGTGCCGGCGCGTCTTTCTCTATGGGCTGACGGCGACGGCGGAAAGCGCTGCTGCCTTGCGCGCCCACGCTGATCTCTGGGCGCGCTGCCCAGAACCGGACCGCGCCTATCTGCGCGAGCGATTGCGCACGAAGCTGACGCCGGTGCAGCGCGAGGCCGCGCGCCCTTGCTACGCCGCCTTTGGCTGGGACGGCATCTTCGACGAGGTTTAAGCAGAGTATGGCCGGCGAGGTTTCGTTTGAGGTTGGCGCAACGCGGCGCAAGCCCGTTTGGTGGTCGTTTCATCGCAATGTTTACCTGATGCTGCTCTATACGCTGGGCAAGGGATTGCAACTCAGCATTGCGGCGCTGACCATCAACCTCTATGCCTATAGCCTGGGATATCGCTCAGACTTCATTGGCTTGCTCACCGGCGCGCCTTCCATCGGCTCGTTCGTTGCCGGGCTGCCGATTGGCCTGCTGGCGGATCGCATCGGGCGCAAGCCGTTGATTTTGGTGAGTGCGGCGCTGACACCACTGACGTTGGTGGCCGTCGCGCTCAGCACCAGCGCGCCATTGTTGCTCATCGCCAGCTTCATCAACGGCCTGCTGGCCTCAGCCTATTGGGTGTCAAACCTGCCGGTGCTGACGGAAAGCACCACCAGCGAGCAGCGCGTGAATGCGCTGGCGCTCAACAGCTTTTTGCTATTGGGGGTGGGTGCACTGGGCAGCCTCATCGGCGGCGCGGTGCCTGAGGTCGCGTCGCACCTGACACATCAGGCGGCGACCAGCGTCATTCCCATGCGCTGCGGCGTGCTGGCGGCGGCGGTCGTCGCCGCGCTGCCGGCCTTTCCGTTGGTGCTGCTGCAAGAGCCGCGCCGCCTGCGTCTGAACGCGACCCCCGCTTCACCCCAGACCGTCGCCGACGCGCCCGCCATCGCGGAAATCTCCGTCGCGCCCGCGCGCACGGTGCTGGAAAACCGCTATCCCTTGCTGCTGCTCTTCGCCCTGCTGCTGATCCCCGACGCGATCTTCGTCATCGGCGAAAGCTCGGTGATTGGCCTGGAACAACTCTTCTTTCGCCTGAAATTCAACGTGCAGCCGGGCGCGCTGGGGATCTTCCTGGCGCTGGCTGGATTGTTCGGCGGCGCGACGGCATTGATCGCGCCGCGCCTGGTGAAACGCTGGGGCAAGCTGCGCATGGCCACCAGCATGCAACTGGCGGGCGTGCCGGTCGTGCTAGCCATCGGCTTCATGCCCGTCCTGGGCCTGGCCGTCGCCGCCGAAGTGCTCCGCAACGTGCTACGCGGCCTCTTCGAGCCGGTCTATGCCGCCTTCACGATGGAATCCGTCTCGGCCAAGCATCGCGGCGCGCTCAGCGGCTGTTATGGCATCACCTGGGGCGTGGGGTATAGCGTGGGGGCGTCGCTGGCTGGCTTCCTGCAATTGCATATCGGCCTTTCCGCGCCCTTCGTTGTCGGCGCGCTCTGCCTGTTGCTGGCCCCCTCGCTGCTGCTGGCCTCGTTCGCACGCCCCGCGCGCGTGTCATAGAGTGGCGATCTCGTTGCAACCCCTCATCAACACATCCCCCAAACGGCCTGGTTGCAAAAAAATCTCCCCTCTGTGCAACGGGCATTTGCTATGCTAAAAGGGTGAGATGCTATCCCCTTTCGGTCATCGCGCCACTTATCCACAAGGAGCCGTGATGGCTTTCCCCACGCTGCATGGCATCCAACAATGGCGAGCGGAGAAAAGGTCCCCTATAATGCCATCATGCGCGATCATGGATTCGGGATATCTCCCACACAGATTCCCGTGCCATTCACGAGAGCGCGCAGCACCCTTTCCCCCGCTGCGTGCAGATCGCCGCCCAGGGGGAAGCTGATGCCGCGCACGCGGATGTCGCCGACCAGCAATTCCACCGGGCGAGCGAGGGCGAGGGGATAGATCAGCACGGCGTCGCGGCAATTTTTGGCTTTGGCATAGGCCACGACCTGGGCGATATCATCCGCTGCCGGTTCGGCGGTGGTGACATATTTCGTGTCGAAGACGCCGCGTGCTTCGTCGGTCGCGCGATCATACCACACGCCGTCTGCGATGAACGCCAGTTCACCGCCGTTGAGGGGAATGCGCTCCTGGGTGCGCAGCGCCAGCGCGGGGGGCAGGTGCTCGGCCAGCCATGTCGCCACGAACCGCTCGAATAACCGCGCCATGTTCACCAGGAAGGGGATCATCGGCGCGTCGCCGCCCGCGATGCCGGGTCCCGTCTGGCTGAGGAAGAACCGGCACAGCGCGTGCAACGGGCGATAGTCATCATTCAGACGATGGTAATCGAGGGCAAGCACATCCGAGACGGTGAATGGTGTGAGGGTGACGGCGGGACTGAGCGCGCGATACGCCCGGCGCACCACGCCAACCGTGCGGGCGGTGCAGATGCCCCCGCGCAAGATGCAATGCAGCGTCCACAGCAAGGCGCGGTTTTCCGGACAGTCGCGCGTGAAATCGGGATATTCGCAGCGCGGTTGCGCTTGCCAGGGACGGCGCGCCATCGCTGCCACGTCCATGCGCCCGCGAATGGCGGCGCGCGTTTCGGCGCGCGGTTCATAGCGCCCATACAAGCCGTGCTGCACCTGCGCCAGCACCCGTCGCGCCAGCATCACCGCCAGCCGTTCATAGACATCGCTGACACTCTCGCTTTCGGCCAGCCCGTCCAGAAAGCGCACACTGGTGAGATCCCAGGCATATTCCAGCATGCCGAAAAGATTGCGGACCGGCACGCGCGGGGCGATCTCCAGCCGCAGCGTGGGGGTAACAGGCGCAATGCCCACCCAGCCCAGCGGCGTCATCTGCCATTGATCGCCTGTTTTAGGCGAGGGAAAATCGACTTGAATCTGCCGGCCATAGTGCCGCCAGATGCGCGCGCCCAGCGCAGGCGACAGCACAACACGCGGCACGCTCGTTGGCTGATATTCCGTCAGGTGGATGACGGTCCGCGCGGTTTGCGGAAGATCTGTTTGCCGACGGCGGACCATCGCAGCGCCTCCATTTCCTCAGGCTGATCGAAGAACAATTCTTCCAGGTACGGCTCGATCTCCATCTGCCAGATGTCGCTCAGATCGCGGGCTAGGTCAGGCCGCAGGAAATAGCTGATGCCCAGCGCGTAATGCGGATCGCTGATGGCCGCGTTGACGCGATGCAGCACGCGGATCAGATTGTCGATGGGAAAATCGGTCCCGGCGTGATAGTGGCGCAGCACATCATCATCCGGTGGCAGGGGCAGGATGGCGAAACGGCGGCGCAGGGCGTGATCCACCAGCGCCAGCGAGCGATCCGCCGTGTTCATGGTGCCGAGCAGCCGCACGTTGGCGGGGATCTGCAACGCGCCACCGCCCGCCAGCGGCAAGGCGCGGTCGCGATATTCCAGCAGCGCCATCACTTCGCCAAAGACCTGCGCCAGATTTGCCCGGTTGATCTCATCGATCACCAGCACGCAACGCCCGGCGTGTTGGCGCGCCTGCTGGCAAAACACCAGGAAGCGCCCCGGCACCAGGGGATAGCTCAATCGCCCATCCGGCCCCGACTGCGGGCGAATGCCTTGCACGAAATCCTCATAGGTATAGGCGGGGTGAAACTGCACCATCTCCCACGTGCCGTCCGGCGCGCTGAGCGCCTGGGCAAGATGTTGCGCCAGAAACGTTTTGCCCGTTCCCGGCGGTCCCGCGATGATCGCCTGCCCCTTGCGGTCGATGGCTCGCGCCCAGTGTTCCAGCATTGTCAGTGGCATGCCGGTCGCCGCCGCGCACGAGGCGAGATCAGGTGATTGGTTTGTATGGTAGGGGGCTGAGGATTCACGTAGGGCGAGATCGCCGGGGGCATTGATTGATAGCATCATTTGCCCCGGCGCGGAAATGCGAACCCCTCCGGGCTGTGGGGATGCGGGATCGCGTGGTGTGAGGTAATCGCCTGGCATGGCGGGCGCGGCATGCCGCCTCCCTACGGAAGCCTCGACATCATTGGTCTG
>JAJPKG010000008.1 GCA_021323815.1 Pseudomonadota bacterium | reverse complement strand
GGGGCCATACAAAGCGCTGACCGAACCGGCCAAGCTCGCTCCGGCGCGGCACGCGGTGGTGCAGGCGGTGGCCGACGCGCTGAACCGCGCCACTGAAGCGCGGGGACGGCTGGCGCAGTTGCAAGCGCGCTTGCGGTCCGCCGAAGAGACGCGCTCCGCCGAGGCTGAGGCGTTTGGCCAGGCGCGGGCGCATCTGGCACAGGCCGACCGCGATGTGGAAGAAGCGCAACGACTCTTGGCCGCCGCGCGTGGCAGCCTGCGCGCCGCTGGATTGGAAAATGTGGAAGCGCGCATGACCGAGTTGCAGCAACGCCTGAAGCAGGCCCAGGAACTCGCCCGCCAGATGGGTGTGGCGAAGGGCGTGGCGCTGCACCAGTTGGACGCGATGCAGGCGCGCTATGACGCCGCCACCAACGATGCCAAAGCCGCTCAGGCGCAATTGACCGAGCGCAACCAGCACTTCGCCGATCTCCTTGCAGCCACCACCAGCAGCCTGAATCTGAACGAGGCGGCATTGAGCGATCCTGCCCGCTATGCGCGCCAGTTGACGCGCGGGCGCGACAGCCGCTCCCGCCTGGAAGATGATTTGCCCCGCGCCTTCGCCGCCGCCGAGCGCGAGCAAGAGGCGTTCTTGGCGGCCATCGGGGAATATCAGGCGATGGTCGGCGTGGACGACAAATTCGGCCTGCGCCAGCCCAACAAGAAATCGCTCGTCCTGGCCCCGCAGGGCTACCTGATGGATGTGATGCCACGCCGCGAGGGCACGGCGGATATCACGATCCTGCTGGAATTTTTGTCGTCGTCCATCGAGCAATTGAAGCAGACGCTCACCGAGCGCGTGACCAAAGTGGTGCGCGACATCATCCTGGGCGAGGTGGTCTCACATCTGGTAGAACAACTCGTCCGAGCGCAGGATATCATTGCGGGTCTCAACGAGCGCCTGGCGAATGCGCGCTTCTTCGCCCGCAACACACAATTCTCGCTCAAGCTCTCCGTGCGCCTGGCACGGCATCCAGATATCCCCTTCGACCATGTGGCCGTTGCCACTGCCCTGTTGGAACATGGCCGCGCCATGCCCAGCCAGGTGCGCGCCGACCTCACCAAGATCTTTTCCACCTGGCTGGATGAGCAGATGCGCGCCCAGGCGCAACCTTCCGTCGAGGCAATTGTGGACCAGCTTGACTATCGCCGCTGGGTGGACATCTCGCTGCTGCACCAGGACGACAACGACCCGCGCGTGCGCCCGTGGGATAGCGCGGTCAGCGGCTTCGGTTCCGGCGGCGAGCAGCGCGTGCCAGTCTATGTGCTGCTGATCACGGCAGCGGCCATGCAATTCGCCGTCTCGAACTCGCCGCTGCGGCTGCTGATGCACGACGAAGCTTTCGCCCGCATGGACCAGCGCAATGCGGACCTGGTGGTGCGCTTCGCACAGCAACTCGGCGTGGGCCTGGTCATCGCCTCGCCCAACCTGGATCTCTTCAGCGAGGGCATCAAATATGCCACCGCCTATCGCTTGCGCCAGTTGCCCAACGGCCTCATCGCCCGCGAGGCGCTGCACCTGCGCGCCGTAGACGACATGCAGCCCATCACCGCGCTCAACGGCTCGCGCGACATCAGCACGGCTGGCACCGCTCAGCAGAACAGCGCGAGCGGCAATGGGGCTGCGCCGGTGGTGACGGGCGTGGAACGGCAGGAGTAAAACAAAATGTCACATTATCTTTAATCAGATAAGTGGCTAAAGTGCTGGGATTCTCTCTATTTCAATGTAATCCTGGTGGAAGTTTTGCGCCTATGTAAGATGCTGCCGAGTCCAGCTGCACTTGAGTGATATTGGTGTTCGTGAGGTTTGCGTCGTTAAGCGTGGCTCCGTTGAGTTTTGCTTCACTGAGGTTGGCTCCACTGAAATCTGCATTGGTAAGATCAGTTTGTTCTAGGTCTGCTCCTGTTAGTATTGCACCATCAAAGCTGGCATTTTTAATATATGATCCTTTGAGATTGGCGTTGTTAAGATTCACATGACTGAAGTGAGCCATGCTTAAATTGGCTTCGTGAATGCTAGAACTGTCAAGGCTAGCATTGATGAGATCAGCACCATAAAGGTTAATATAATCGATTCTTGATGAGTTCAGGTTGATATTTTTAAGATCTGCATATTGAAAAGATATAATTAGTTGCATGGATGGTTTTTCATTAGGGAAGATATGTGGTTGAAACACACCAGCTCTAATCAGGAAATTTATAAGGATTGCTCTTCGACCAGGATCGATATCGGCAAGGGTGGTCAATGTTTTTGCTTGGGCAACAATTCTAGCCTCACGAATCTTTGATGCCATTGTTTCCTCACTTGCGGTTAATGGTGGATTAGTTCTTTCTGGTAATGTTGAGGTGATCTGATCATCAACGAGAAGAGTTGTCATATCAGTAAAATAGCTCTGAAGAATAGTCTCATACCGTTGGTCTTGAGCAATAGCCTGCTGCTGCCTTGCTGCTTTATCACTAAGCATTGATTGCTGGTTTGTAAGATTGCAACTTGCGATGAAGAGACAAATGGGGATAAAAAGCGCACCGATAGCGCTTAGCGCGGCACTAATGTTGGGAAGCCAGAAGATAACGCCTTTACGTTCATAAATTGGAGGTTTATCCACTGCCTATTTCATCTCCTATTCTGATCGCTTTCTTATGGGAGAGTATATCATGTACTGATCATCTTGGATAGCAAGTGAGGAGATAGTACCATGGTTAGATCAGCCATAGAAAATGGACTGACCTTAAACCCACCTGCCGTATGTTATACTGTCCTTGTTGAAGAATATGAGGAGGAGCAATTATGCAGTATACCCATATCACTATTGAAGCTGATAAAATGGGCGGCGTTCCATACATCGGTGGTTTGCACATTCCTGTAGCAACGGTGGTTGCTATGGTAGCTGAAAGGGTGACCAACGAAGAAATCCTTCAGGCATATCTTGATCTCGAGATGGAAGATATCAAAGAATCGCTGCGCTTTGCCGCAGAGGCTGTGCGCGAACGTGTCTTACCCTTAGACGCGTTGGAGCTTGCCGCAAATGCGATCTAATTCTGCCATATCCGCGTCAAAATCCCCTTGCTCATCAGGCACCTTTGCTGGGTCAAACGGTGGAACCTGAGCCGTTTCCCACATCTCTTCGATAATGTCTGCCAGTTCTTCCTGATCGCTTTCAGGAAGCGCTTCGATATGTTTGAGGGCCTCACGCAAACGTTCTGTCATCGTATACCCTTCCTCTTGTATAGTGCTCTCCTTATATTATTCAAGCCAAGCAAAATGCAATAAGGCCGCTCTGCACATGCCAGAAAGGTCCCCATCAAAAACCTCAACTTGCGCCCACAAACACCCGCGCTTCCTTCGCCAGCATCGCCCATTCATCCTCCATCGTGGGAGCGATGACCAGCCATTCCTTCATCAGGCGGCCATCGCGGCGCGGATCGAAGCGCTCGCCCTTGCCGGCTGCCACCAGAGCATCGACGCGCGCTTTTGGCAACTTGACCACCAGCCGCCCCCGCACCAGCATGGCGAAGATCTTCCCGCTCACTTTCAACTCGGATTTGCCGAAGCTCTTCTTCGGCCCCATCTCATCGCCGGAATAGGTGATGTCGGGATCGTGCAGCATCTCGGCGACGAGCACGGCATAGCGTTCTTCGGGTGTGGGGGACGGCTGGCTCATATTACTCCTCCTTTGCGTGCTACGTCGAGGGTGGGGAGAACAACAAGTGCCCGGTATTCCACTGAGTGAAGTTGTAGATGATGGTTCCCCCCGTTAAATTGACTTCTCGCGCCAGGAAATAGTTATCCGTGCGAATCCACAATTGGGTTGTTTCCCCCGCGCTGTTTTGCCCCTGGACGAGCACCGTCGGCACCCCATTGACGGTTTGAAATTTCGGCGTTCCAAAGGTAAGCCCCTTCAGATCGCCCAAGATGCTCTCGAAGTTGTACAATCCAGCGAGAGTTGGCGATGAACTACAGGTCCAATCATTGAGTTGTGCGAGGTAAACGCAATAGGTATCTCCTTTCAGATAGACCCTCTCAACACCCGCGTTGGTCCCGCCGGGATTGATATCCGTCGCCAGAGCAGTAACGGGTGTCGTGTTGAGATATTGGATTTTGCCGATGTCGAGCTTGCCGTTCACCGTGACCGTCCCGATCATATCATGCCAGGGAGCAGCAGCGAAACGCGCGAGGAATTCTTGAGGCGTCATCAGGGGCGTTTGGCAAAACGTATCCAGCGAATACGCCTGCATGGTGCCGCTGGTGCCTTTGGTGTCTCCCCACACGGCGACATCCAGAACACCAGTCACTTGCTGCAAAGCCATGCCGGCATTCGCTGTTCCTGATGGGCAGGTGCATCCCCCTTGCTTCACGCAGAAATAGCTATTCGTGAGGCCATTCTCGAACGTATCAACCTGGCCCTGATCATGCAGACGCGCAAAACCGGGAATCGCAATTGCGATCACATCAGTGCTGGTTGTGACCTGATCAAGAAGACTCGTATAGGCAGGTGCATTGACGATTTGCTGTTGCCCGGCAGCGAGCGTTACCGGCTGCGTGCTGAACGGTGGAAACACGGGAACATAAG
>JAJPKG010000213.1 GCA_021323815.1 Pseudomonadota bacterium | reverse complement strand
GCTCGGTTTTGAGGGCGATGCCGCGCACCACGTGCGTGCGTTCGGCCACCGGCTGGCCGTGTTCCAGGCGCAAGGCATAGCGCCAGTCGCCCAGCTCCGTTTCGACGCCTTCCACGCGGCCTTGACCAAACATGCCGCCGTGCCGCAGGCGTGTTCTTGCCGGCAATGCCTGCGCCAGTTTCGTGCTCAGCGTCGCCACCCACGCCGGCATATCCGTCATATCGGCCCGCAACGCCGCCGCCAGCAGATCAAAATCCGGCTGCGGTTCCATAGAAGTCGCCCTCCTGCTCGCGGAAATGGTCTCACCTCTGTTATAGCATGAACGGAGGGTTTTTGGCCCCATCCCCTCCCCGCCACAGCGGGAAAAGGGAGAAGTCGCAAAGCAAGGCGAACCAGAGTTTTTCAAGGCGCTCAACACGGCTCATTGGGATGAAGTGAGGCCCAGATAGCGCAGCAACAGGCGCGTCGGCTCGTCCAGCGTCTCGCGGCGCAGCGAATAATAGCTCAGATGCTCGCGGATGTGGACCGTCACCAGACCTGCCGAACGCAGCCGCACCATATGATGGCGCGTCGTCGCTTTGGTCAATTTCAGGTGTTCGGAAAGCTCGGTCAGATACATTTGCCGTTCAGCCAGATGGCGCAAGATGCGCAGACGCGTGTCATCGGCCAGGGCTTCAAAGAGGCGCACCATCTCGCGGCGCTGGATGGCGATGCTGTCGCTGGCGGTGCGTGGCACATCGGGGATGGGATAGCAATAGGTGGTGGTTTCGCCCCAGTGAAAATGAAACACCGTCGGCGCAATGAGGGCGCTGGGGGCCAACACCAGCCGTTCCGTTGCGGCAGGCAGATCGAATTCAATGCCTTTGACCACACTGGCAAAAAGTTCCGCTGGCGAGAGTTCAGCGGCGCGCTTTTGTACGGCGGCAGCCTCGCGCGTGACGGCGGCGGTGACGCGATCTTCTTCTTGGGCGAAGACCAGCGCGTGCCACTCGCGCAGCGCGTTGATTAATCGCTCTTGCTCGGCATTTGGCGCAGTCAAAAAGCGGATGACTGCCGCGCGCTCGCCGCTGGGATAGCGCCGGGCGAAGGCCTGCACACTTTTCGAGGGTTCGTTTTTGCCCCCCTTTTTCCCGCTGTGCGCGCGGATAAGCTCCAGCGCGGTGTCATACCAATCGTCGCCCAGGCCGTCGCGGTCCAGCAGCACGGTCAGCACGTCTTCGGGCGGCAACTGCGCCAGCCAATCCAGGGTGGCGCTGATGCTGTGTGGGGCAGGCGACCGCCACAGCAGCGTGCAAAGGCGGCCCGCACACCATTGGCTTTCTTCTTCATCGCCAAAAAAAAGGGAAAGCGTCGCCAGCAATTCGGGGGAGCATTTCTCGTGTGCCTGCGTCACCCACCATTGGGGGTCCAGCTCAAAGTCAGCGTTGCGCTGAGAAAACGCGATATAGAGGCTCAACAACAGATCGTATGCGGGGCTGCCCACAATCTGCACTTCCGGGGGCTTGCGCTTGGGGCGCATTTCCACAGAGCGCGCCTGAGAATCAGCAACGTCTTTCGGCATAGGGCAGCTCCTTCGCTCATGTGCAGATCCGCGCCGCCGCACCCTCCAGTGGGGGAGCGCGGGCGTATGATCATCATCACACATGATGGTACAGGATGAATCCCCTTGTCGTCAAGAGGGGAAGCCGCCCGGTTTTTTAGGACCCCGGCGGCGGATGTGGCGTCCCTGAGGGAGTGGGCAGCGGCGTTGGCGTTGCGACCGGCACCGTCACGCCGGTCGGCGCTGGGGTTGGCGTGACGGTGGGGTAATCCGTTGGTCCGCTGCCGGGCGCGGTGGTGGGATTCGGGGTCGGCGTGGCGCTGGAAGGGGCTGGTGTTATGGGCGTAACACTGCCCGGCGTAGCAGTGGGCGTAGGGCCAGCATTCGTGGGCTGCACCTGCCCGCAGGCGACCGCCGCGCCCTCGCCGTTGACGATGCCCAGCCACCACGATGAATCCGGCACGCCGGAAACCTGCGAGGTGCTGCCGCCGTCACCAGCGGCATCGCTGTCGATGGGATTCAGCGACTGTTTGATGGCCGCGCATTGGGGCGTCATCAGCACGAAGCCATAGCTCGTCAGGCTGGCCATCCCCTGCGCCTGCACCGAGATAAAGGTCAACCCGGTGCGATCCGTCGCCAGGGTGGCCGTTCCGCTGACACCCGAATTTTGCACGGGATGCAAGACGGCCTTGCCGGTGATGCTCGTCGCGCCGCTCGCGCCCGTTGCTGCGGCAACCACCAGGCCGGCGATCGCGCCGACGCCCAGGATGCCCGTGATGACGCGCCCTCTCATGCCAGCTCTCCTTGCTGCGTTCCATCCATCTCATGCATGTGCGATGCCAGGTGGAGCGGCCAGCAAAGAGAGCCGTGAAAAAGCAGTTGCAATGATGGTGGAGCACCGGCGAATGCATCTCGCGCCTATGAGAAGATAGCTTTCACTGGGTGGGTAAACCCTGGCAACACTGTGTAGCCGTCAAGCGAATCGCCCGCTTGTACGGTGAGCATTGGCTGGCCGGGACGCCAGACATCTATCTGCTGTGCTTTAGGCCAGACAATCCACACCAGCTGCGTTCCAGCGGCAAGCCAATCTTGCGCCTTCTTAGCCATCCCCGGCCTGAACTGGCTGGGTGAAGCGACTTCAACGGCGAGGTCCGGCGCATAAGGGATGAATCCTCTCCCCACGGCGCGAGAGCTTGCAGGGAGATGGGAACAGCATCAGCCATAGAGATCACTCCTTCAGCGCATCCAGCAGGCGCACCAGAATGGGCTGAATCACGTCGGGTTTGGCGCTGCCTTTGGTCTGGCGCATCACCTGGCCGATGAGGAATTGCACGGCGGCGGCTTTGCCTTTGCGATAGTCTTCCACCGCTTTCGGGTTGGCGGCGATGACCTGGTTGGCGACGGCTTCCAGAGTGCCTGCGTCGCTCACCTGCGCAATGCCCTCGCGCTGGATGATCTCCGTCGGCTGATCGCCGCTGGCGAAGGCGCGTTCCAGGATGTCTTTCGCTTGTTTGCCGGAGATCGTGCCGGAGTCTAGCGCGTTGATGAGGCCGGCGAGACCGGCGGGGGTGATCTTGCACTGGGTGATGTCGCTGCCCGCCGCGTTCAGCAGGCGCGCCAGGTCGCCGGTGATCCAGTTCGCGGCGCTCTTGGCGCGACTGGCGAGATCGCCCTTCGTCACGTCGCGCACCGTCGCCTCGAAATAATCTGCCACCGCGCGTTCGTCGGTCAGCACCGTTGCGTCATACTCCGATAGGCCATATTCGCTCATGAAGCGGGCGCGCTTGGCGTCGGGCAGTTCGGGCATCTTGGCGCGGATCTCGTCGATCCAGGCGCGCGAGAGGACCACCGGGGGCAAGTCGGGTTCAGGGAAGTAGCGATAGTCATTCGCTTCTTCTTTGGTGCGCTGGCTGACGGTGACGCCCTTCGCTTCCACCCAGCCGCGCGTCTCTTGCACGATGCGCCCGCCCTCGCGCAACACCTGAATCTGCCGCTCGGCTTCATATTCCAGGGCGCGCTGCACGGAGCGGAACGAGTTCATGTTCTTGATCTCGGTCTTGGTGCCAAATTCTTTCTGGCCGCGCGGGCGCACCGAGATGTTGGCATCGCAGCGTAGGCTGCCTTCTTCCATGCGCCCCGACGACACGCCAAGATAGACCAGAATCGAGCGCAGTTTTTGCATATAGAGCCGCGCCTCTTCCGGCGACCGCATATCCGGCTCGCTGACAATCTCCAGCAGCGGAATGCCGGCGCGGTTGAGGTCCACCAGCGAATAGGCTTCGCCGGTGGCGGGATCGGTGCGGTGCAGCAGGCGCCCCGTGTCTTCTTCCAGGTGGGCGCGGGTGATGCCAATGCGCTTGACGCTGCCGTCCACCGGAATCTCAAGCCAGCCGTTGCGACAGAACGGCAGGTCATATTGCGAGATTTGATAGCCTTTGGGCAGGTCGGGATAGAAATAGTTCTTGCGGTCGAACTTCGAGAGTTCGGGGATCTCGCAGTGCAGCGCCAGGCCGGTCATGATGGTATATTCGACGGCGCGCTGATTGATGACGGGCAGCACGCCGGGCATGCCCATGCACACCATGCACACGTGCGAGTTTGGCGCGTCGTCGGCATAATGCGCGTCGCAGGGGCAAAACATTTTGCTCTGGGTCAGCAGTTGCGTGTGCACCTCTAACCCGATGACGATCTCGTAATCCGTTTCTGCCGGCGCTTTGGTGGTCGCGGTCATGGCTGAATCCTTCTTGAATCTCAATGAGGCGAATCATCGCATATCCTCAGTGTAGCACAAAACAGCGGCGGGCGGTTTATGCACAATGTCAGTTTCATGCCCCTCTCCATCTCAATGGAGAGGGGTTAGGGGGTGAGGCCCACTCATGCTTTGGGCAGCAGGGGGGCGATGCGCTTTTGCAGGTCGGCATAGACCTGGGGGATGGGGCGCGAGGCGTCGATGACGCGGAAGTGATATTTTTCCGCCATCTGGTCAAACTGCATGAGGATGCGCGTCTGATAGGCGATGAAGCTGTCATAGAGATCTTCGCCCAGGTGCAGGTCCATGCCGGCTTCCCAATAGTCGAAGCCGCGCGGAACAATGCGCTGCACCAGCGTGTCGATGCTGACCTTCATGTAAAAGACAGCGTCCGGCACCAGCGCCAGCCCATACACGTCCTCGATCCATTGCGGGTTCGCGCCGCGCACCACTGCGCGGGCGATCAGCGAATAGATGTAGCGGTCGGTCAGCACAATGAAGCCGGCGCGCAAGGCCGGCAGGATCAGATTTTCCAGCCGGTCGGCGAAGTCGGTAGCGTAAAACAGATTCATGGTGAGCGGCCCCATCGTGTGGCCCTCTTTGGCCGCGTCGATGCCCTTGCCCACCAGCGGCGAGCGACGCAGCCCGGTATCCACCACCGCGAAGCCCGCGCTTTCCAGCCACGATTTCAGCAGCGCGATCTGCGTGGAACGGCCTACGCCATCGGTGCCTTCGATGACAAACAGCCGACCCAGCAGCGATTCGTCACCCTCCGAAAGCGCCAGCGTGTTGCGGCCATAAAACGCGAGTCTGGTCATCGAATTTGCTCCTTCGCTTTGCTGGCCGGGGTTTGCCGTCGCGCTTCCTCATGCTTGTGAATACCCTCGAGGAAGGGTTTGACGATCTCGCGCATGCAGTGCTGCTGTTCGTGGATGGGGCGCATGGCATCCATGACCGTCAGGCCAAATTCATCTACCATGCTGTCATATTGCTTCATGATCTCACCCTGGAAGAGGCGGAAGCTCTCGCGGATGTCATTCGACAGGCCCAGATCCATCCCGGCCTCGTAATATTTGAGTTCGGCGCGACCACCCAGGATGCGCCCAATGGCGACATCCAGTGGGACGCGGAAATAGAACGCGACGGTGGGCTTGACGGCGAAGTCATAGAGGTTGCGCACCCAGTCGGGTGGCACGCCGCGCGCCACGTCGCGGGCAAAGGCGGTGTAGATGTAGCGATCGGCCAGCACAATGGCCCCTGCCTTTAACGGCGGGATGATCTGCCGTTCGGTGCGGTCGGCGAAATCGGTGGCGTGGATGAGGCTGAAGGTGGTGGGCGTGAGCAAATGCTTCTTTTTGCCGCGACTGGTGGTCTGTTTCACCAGCGGTGACGAATTCCATTCGCTGAAAAAGACGGTGTACCCCTCGCTCACCAGCCAGCGCCGCAACAGATCGATCTGCGTGCTTTTGCCGGAGCCATCGACGCCTTCCACCACGAACAGGCGACCAGGGAATTGATGTTCGGAATAGCGTTGCATCATGGGAATCGGTCCGCTCTCAAGATAGCCGGCACATCGCGCGTCTGCCGGGGACGCTGAGTGATCGCATCATGTGCCCCGGCTCGAAAAGATGCACCCCTCCGGGCTGACGGCGGGGATCACCGATTGGGGCGCGTAAGCGGCGGCTGGCCGTGATGATCGTTCGGGTCGGGTGCTCGCACGAAGCGCGGCAGCCTGGGCGCGTTGGGATCCAGCGGTGGCGGCGCGGCCTGATATCCCCCAGGGGCATCATTCAGGCCCTGGAACGACGTGAGTTGCTGGGTCGGCGGCTCTTCTCCACTGCCCCCGCCGCCAAGCAGCTTGCCGCTCTGCTGCAACTCGCGCAGCGCGTCGCGCAACTCCCCCGCCCGCGCATAGCGGTCATCGCGCTTGCGCGCCAGTGCCTTGAGGATGATGGCTTCCAGTTCAATGGGAATGTCGGGTTCCAGCAAACTGGGCGGCACGGGGTTCCCCGCCGCGATGGCCTTGCTCATCTCTTGCAGCGTTTTGCCCCGAAAAGGCCGCTCGCCGGTCATCATCTCATAGAGGCTGACGCCTAAGGCATAGATATCGGCGCGCCCGTCGATCTTTTCACCCCGCAAATGTTCTGCCGGAACGTAATATAAACTGCCGACGACCATGCCGGCGCGGGTGATGGTGTAGGCCCCGTCGATGCGCGCCAAGCCGAAATCCAGCACCTTCGCCGTCACCCAGCGGTCCACCATGATGTTGTCGGGTTTGATGTCGCGGTGAATGAGATGGCCGACGTTATGAACATAGTCCAGCGCGTCGGCCACCTGCGCGCCGATCTCGACGCTCTGCGCCACCGGGATGCGCTGGCGCTGCTTCAAGAGCGAGCCGACGGTGGTGCCGTTGATATATTCCATGACGTAATAGAGCATGGCACCATCCTGGCCGGCGTCGAGAATGCGAATGATGTGGGGATGGCGCATGGCGCGCAACGCCTCGGTCTCGCGGGTGAAGCGCGTGATGAACGAATTATCCGTGGCCAGCGCCGCCAACAGAATCTTGATGGCGACCGGCTGAGCAGGATTGTTGACGTGGTGCGCGCGATAGACCGCTCCCATAGAGCCGCGCCCGATCTCACGTTCGATGATATATTGCCCGATCTGGCGGCCTTCGATGCTCTCCATCACGAACTCCTGAATATTCCGCGCCTGCCGAATGATGCGTGCGAGATGCCCACATAGATGAAACGAAGAAAACGGCCAACTGTCACCGAGCGCTCACATTTCGTCCTGGTGACGGTCCCAGCTCGCGCAAAGCGCACCGAACGTCGCGCCAAAGACGAGGTGCCGCGCCAGGTTTTGCGCGAACGGTGTGAGCGCGAAGAGGCGGGGCATGTCTCCCCTGCGAATCAACGGGTGCGCGCGATCCACCAGCGGAGTAAGGGGCCAGACGGCAGCCAAAAAGCCTAACCCGAAGAGGGTCCCCCGCGCCCAGCCAGGCCCAGGCAACAGCGGGCGAGCGAGCGCGTTATAGAGCAGGCCCAGACCCGCTCCGTTGGCCAGATGAACGGCCATGCCCAACCAGGGGACGCGGGCGGTTTTGCCGCGAACGGCAGATTCCACCAGTTGCACGTCGTCGAAGCGATAGCCGCTGAGGGTGATGTCGGCATACATCTCAGCGGCATAGGCGAGCGCGGCCACTGCTCCGGCTGCGGCGGCAGGGGGCGAGAAGAATTGCGCAGCCTGGCGGCGTAGCCGGGGCGAAAGGCTCATCGCAGGATGTTTGGTCAGCATGGTCATCGTCTGCACCTATCGCGTTTGGGGATCGCGTTGCCTCATCTCAGCATCAGGCATAATGCCATAGCCTTGTTGGTTTCACCGGCCAAACCCGCCGTTATTTCTTCGGCTGTTTCCCATTTTTCACACCGTTCGGTCTGGTGACGGTCTTTTTCACCGGCCTGGGCGCGGTGATGGCGTAGGCGATGAAGCCGGGATGCCGGTCAACGAAGACGGCGGCCTGTGCCGGCTGGCGCAGGGCGATCACCAGCGACCACAGATCGGCTCCCGACATGGCGGCGTTGATGGTGACGGCGACGATGAGATAGGCGGCGAGGGCCG
>JAJPKG010000435.1 GCA_021323815.1 Pseudomonadota bacterium | reverse complement strand
TGGGCGCGCTGATGCGCTCGAAATGCGAGAGCTTCCACAGCATGTTTGCGAACACATTTTTCGGTCCCTGCATGGCGTCTTTGGGGACGAGGGGACCCTTGCCAACCTTCCAGCAGAGCGCCCACACCAGCAGAAACAACGCCCCGACGACGGCAGCCTGCGCGACGGGCGGCAATCCGAGATTCGCCCGGCACATGACGCCGAGGGTGCAGAAATGCCGGGGCGTGAGCGCGCTGACCACGTCATCAAGGAAAAACAACGGAAACAGCAGCACTAACGCCAGCATGGCCCAGCGCGGATGGATAAACAGGATGGGAGGATAGGGCTGCGGATCGTCATTCTCTTGCCCTTGCAACATCCACGCCCGTGTGCGTTGCGCCAGAGTTTCCAGCGAAAGGCGCTCATAATTGTTCAGCATGTTATTGAAAAGATTGACTGCTGCCCAAAGCGCGAAAGGATTCATTGCCCGCTCCTTTCCTGGGGTGGCTGGCGCACATAGGCCGGGGTGGGCGCGCGACGCACGCGCTGGCGATGGGCATCACGAAACATGCCCCCGCCGCCGGGATTCACCTGAGCGATGAAGAGCCATTCGGCGTGGCTGCTGTGCACCTGCACGGCATTGCGCGGAATGACTTCGCGCGCGATGGCCCCGGCATCCTCGTCGCGCCCGGCGAAAAACAGCGTGGAAGGCAGCCGGTTGGGCGGATTGAAGAGCAAAGTGGCTTTGTCCAGCGCTTTACGCCATAACTGCGTTCCATTGTTGCCCATGCCCGACATGGCATAGCCGATCTCCACCAGACGGCCTGTTAGATAATAATTGATGACATCGCGCATGAAAGGCAAGATCAGCGCGTCGGCTTGTCCCCGGCTGAGGGCTTCAATGGCGCTTTTGCTGCCCCACGCCAGGTGATAGCGCAAGCGTTCGTGAATATCTTCATAGGAATGATGCCAGAAACATTCATCAGCAACATTCGCCAGACGCAAGCGATCGACTTCTTCATTCAGATCTTCCAGCGTATAGCCCTGCGGCGAAAGCACCTGGCCATTGGCGATGAAGACATCGCGCAGTGCGCTTGGCCCATTGAACAGATCGCGCTCGGTGACATCGGTCAGGTGGCGAAACTGGTCGCGCAAGACGCGCACCCCCGTTTGCATCTGTTGCAGTTGCTTATGCCACTGAGAGATCTCGGTGGCCAGCGGTCCCGCCACCGCTGCCACGCGCAACTGGTCTTCGCGGATGGTCATGCGATAGGCCATGCACAGTTGATAGAAGTCCAGCAGGTCTTTTTGGGCCATGTCGCGCCGCCACTCGCGATATTTCAGGAAAGCGATGCAAAGCCCTATGAGCGCGGTGAAAATCAGGCTGATGGTTTCCCACAGGTTGCTGGGCACGCCGGGAATGTGGCTGATGAGACCGAGCGGCAGGAATTGATCCATCCAGGAAAACGTCGTTTGCAGGTAAGGATAGAGCAAGAGCGACAACGGGATGCAGGCTACCAGGGCAAAGCCCATCATGGTGCCTCTGGTGGGGATGTGCCGTTCCATCCAGCCGATGCGCCCGGCGAGCAGGTGCACCACCTCACGCTCCTGTCGCGTCAGATCCAGCCCACTCGGTTCGGGGTCATCCGGCGGCAGCAGGGGGCGTGTCTGGTCGGTGGCGTGCGCGTCAAAAGCGGCGGTGGGAAACGCATCAGAGCGCGCCTGTTGCAAGGGGGGGTCCGCTTCAGCGACCCAGCGCGGGGATGTGCCCAACAGGCGGAAATGTTGCACTTCCGCTGCATATTCGCTTTCGTGCTGCGCGCGCAATTCCATGAAATGCTCGCTCAACCAGCGCCAGTGCGTGTCGAGCGCTTCGGTGAAATTGCGCGCGACATTGAACCCGTCGAGATCGCTCAGCAACAACCCGTCCACTTCGGTTTCCAGCTCATATAAGAAGCGCCGCCCCACGCGGGCATAAGCTCTGTCTGCGGCGGACTGCCACGTGTGGAATGACCCGGCGGAGCGAAAATATGCCTCGCGGGCGGCGAGGGAAAATCCCACCGAATTACCGGCAATCTTCACCGGCTTGAATTGCAGCGCCTCGAATGATTTTTCCTCCGCCGCGTACAGTTCGTCGATGGATCGGGCGTCTTGATCCAGCGCGTCTTGAAATTCCTCCGATGGTGGCGAAACGCTGTCGGCGGGTTTCAGCGGGTTGGGCCACTCATACATGAATTGCAGCGATGGCTGGATGAGCTTCAAGGGCCGATGCCGCTTGAACCGACCAATGCGATCAAGTAGGCGTTTGCGATAGGTTTCGGTATGGGGTCGCACGGATTCCGGCGCGTCGGCAAGCTGGTTCGCCACGCGCCACACGGCATTTCGGGCGTTCTGATCTTGCTCTTCCGCTACGCTCTGGTCCATCCGCTGCTCGTGCAGGCGCTCTTGCCAGTCGTCCATCACACGCTCAGCCAGCCTGCCGGCGCAATAATCAGTGACTGCCGCGCGCGGAAAGCGGATCATCACCGGAGCCAGGCTGCCGACGCGCGTGTCGGGGTCGCGGACCAACGGGCTGGCTTGGATGGTGTCATGAAAGATGTCGCTGGATGGAATGCCGGTGGCAATCAGCCCAAACAGCGCTTCCGCCATGACATACTGCACGCTGGCTTCGTCATAAAACGTCGAGCGGTCGCTCATCTCTTCAAAGAAGAAGCAAAAGTTGACCAGCGGCAGCTCGCCCGATGTGGCGGTGAGGCTCTGCAACCAGTCGCGCTCGGCCTGTTCCGCCCGTTCAGCAGGGGTGAGGGCGGCTGCACCGGGCAAGGTCTCCCCTTGCGACGGCGGGGGAACATCCTGAATGAGATAGATGACGGTTGATTGCGTCGCGTTCAGGCGCAGAGCATCGCTGACGGTCTGGGCCACCACGCGCAGGGCGGGCGAGGTTGACGGACCGACGATGAAGATCTGCGCGCTGGCTTCGGGAACCGAGATGCCGGCCTCGCTGATGCGCTGATAGACTTGCTCATTTTGCACGGCACGCAGCATGCGCGCAAACAGATGCGCAAGCTGAAGTTCCTGGGCGAGCGTGGCACCGTCATCGGCCATGCCGCGCTGGGCGAGCAGCGGCGGGGCCTCGCCCAGTGTGGTGCGCAGCGGCGCGACGCGGGCAAACATGCCGTTCGAGCGCAGCATGCCCACCCCCGGCCAGAGGACGGGATTCAGCCCCGCGCAGAGATCGCAAAAATGGTCATAGACGCCATCCATCTCATCCACAAAGATGACCACCGCCGGGCGAAAACGTTCAGGAATCGTTGCCATCGCCTTTCCCTTTCACGGCAAGCCCTACCATCACTTATCCCACTGCGGGTTCTGGGGGCGATTCCAGGGGGAACTTTGCGGTGGCGCGCCGGAATAGCCACCACCCGGTCCCGCCATGCTCGGCCCGACCCCCTGTTGGCGCGCGTGATAGCCATTGCCGCTGTCGCCGCCGGGCCGCTGCACATCGCGAATGACGCGCCCAAACAAGCTGGGACCATATGAACTGCATGGCCCCTGATATCCCAGCGCGTTGGGATCGTCCACAATGCGCTCCAACTCGCCGCAACCATGAGGCGGCATATCGTTCGTACCATAGCCCGGCCAATGGGGATATGACGACCAGTCGGCATATTGCAGGGTGGCCATATCAGGCACGTTCATCCAGTTGCCTTGATGGCGCAGATATTCCGACATCATGCTGGCGTCTTCGTGATAAAAGTCGGGGATGGTCGAGATGCTGATGCCGTGGACGCCATAGACCATCTGCATGCGATGAGGGTCCAACAACGGTGCCCGCATGGGAGTGAGCGCACGGTTCGTCATGGCCCCCAAGCGTTTGAGCGCATCGTTGACAATGGCGTCATCAGCGGTGTTTTCCTCGCAATAGATGCCAAAATAAAGCGACTGATCCAGGCTTTCCGCGCCACCTGAATAGAGCGTTTCTTCCTGAACGATCAATTCACCCAGCAACCGTTTCATGCGGTTGAGGTGTGCAAAAAGGATCTCGCTTACCGCATCGTTGCGCGCAGTGCCCAGGCCGATTCTGAGGAAATCGAACAGGGTCATATGTACGAAATGGTCATGGTAATAGCGCTCGAAGAAATTGACCACCCGCGTCGCCAGCTGACGCTTACCAAACTCTTCGAGATCGTCGGCGCTCATCGTCTGGTTGCGCACCTGGGCATAGTCTTTGCGGCTCTCGCTCGCCAGATAGGCACCGCAGGAGTCCAAGAAATTTTGCAGCGTCGTTGGGGGAAAGTCGTCCAGGGTATCATCGCCTGGCGGAATTTCGCGCGCTTGCAACGACGCGGCCATTGTGAGTTGGAAATAGAGGCGCTGCACCCCCAGAATTTGCTGGCTGTGCTCGTCACGCAGCAAGCTATGATCGAAGATATGGAACTGATGTGGGTGCTCATGGTCCAGCTTGCCGCGCCACGCCGGGCTGCTTGTGCCTTGCCGGCGCAAATTTTCGACTTGCTCAGCGAGAAACCCCTCACGCAGCCATTCCTCTTCGTTATTCAACGCTTCTTGCGCTTGCTTCAGCAGCTTTTCCAGCATCTCGGTCAACAACTCGCGGCGCTTTCTCACTGGATGCAGCCAGAGGTTATAATTCAATGCCTGCTCCAACGCGATCGCGCGCTTTTTCAACCCTGACTCCTCAATGAAATGCGGCACCCGGAAGGGCAAGGGCAGCCATGATGGCCAGTTAACGCCGTCCGCGAGCCATTTGATACGCTCGTTGATCTCGTTATCGGAATATTCCCGTTGCTGCTCATTTTGCCCTTCTTCGCTTTTCTGCAGGCTCAGGATGTGGGAATATTCTTGGATGAGCCGTTGCAGGTGCCGCATGCGCCGGCCAATGATCGGCGTGTTATCACCTTCTTCTGGTTCGGGCGTGTGGGCGACGCGCCAGTATTCTTGTTTCTCGAACTCCTTGAGTTGATATTTCAAGCGTTCATCAAAGTCTTCGAGCGCGCGCTTATACTCGGCAAACTGCAGATCCAGCGCGGTTTTGTTGAGATCGACGAAATCTTGAAAGCTATAGGCGCGCAACTCCTGCACCGCGTAGCGATCAGCCTCGGTATCAGGGTCTACATTCGATTGAATGGCTCCGGCTCTGGCCCAGTGTTGCTCCCAGAAATAGAGTTGTTCGCCGGTTGGGTCCTGCTCAAACGTTTTGCTGGTGGGAACCAGATGCGGCAACAGCATGGCGGCGGAGATCTGCGCGAAGGCATGGGCCGTTTCTTGAACGGGCATGCGCGCATCCAGCGGGCAGGTGGTGCCAAATGGGGTGGGGAGCTTGCGATCATCGAATTTCCCCAGACTGCGGCGGTCCACCCACTTGGAATGTTCCAACGCGCCCACCCCGGAAGCGTCGGCAATGCGCTCATAGAGATCTAACCCCACCACGCGAGCCGCGCCTTCAGAGGTGCCCACACGCGTGCTGCCGATGAGATAGATCTCGTTGGCCAGATAGTTCTGATCGCTGACATCATAGGCATCGTGCAGCAGATAGCGCTTGTAGACCTTACGGCCACGCAGGCGATCTTTCATGTTTGCTTCCGCGCCAAGTGGTTTACTGAGGTCGGTGGATGTCCCCTGTTGCGCGTTGGCCGCCGCCGCCAGGGAAATGCCCAAGATTTCCAACAGCGTGGCGGTGGCATTGCTCTTGCGCCAATTGATATCAACCGGGGTGAAACCAACGACCGGCTCCGGCAAGATGCAAAACAGGTTGAGGCGGTGTTTATAGCCGCGATCCAGCAGCATGCTGCGCGCGATCATCGCCACATCCGGCAGGATGCCGCTGCCGGTGCCGCCGCCCAGAAAGGCAACGATATTGACCTGCATCTCGTTGATGCGCTCTTCATCATCGGTTAGCCCCAGCGTTTCAACGGATTTGATGCCGTCTTCGATGACCGAACGCAGGCGGTTGGCATTGAAAGCGGCAGCCACGTGACCGTTATTGCGAATGCCGCCCGCACCGTTGGCGAACGACACGGGGATCTTATTGGGGACAAACGTATGTTGCCAGTGCGGCGGCATATCGGCACGTTGCACGCCGGCAGGCACGCTGATGCGCAAGGGGAATTCTTGGAACAACCCCTGGTGGGCGCGCTGATATTCTTTGACGGATACAGGCAGGTCATCGGTGTCAATATAGACAAACGAGACGCGCCGGCGATCCTTTTCGATGTGCGTTTCCAGGTGGCGCTGCATTTCCATGGCGGCATAGGCGGGCGTGCTGCCCAGCAAGATGACGACCGCCGGGGTGTCGATGCGCCGCTGCCGCAAGAGGCGTGGCAGTTTGCTATCCGTGTGCGCCGACCCCAGATAATGGGGGGTGTAAATCCTATTAGACATAACCATGCAATCCTACTCCCCTTATGCGCGTTGACTGAGCACGTGCTATCGTTTTCCGCCGGCTGGTCCGGCGTGATGGATCATCGTCGAGGCGGTGGCCCCGCCGGGCGACGTGGCGAGCGCGGCGGCGGACCGCCGGATTTGCCCCCACTGGACCTGGGGCCGGGACCTTTCGGACCGCCGCTGGGGCCGCTGAACTTTGGCCCACCTGGCCCCGGACCTTTCGGGCCGCCGCTGGGGCCGCTGGATCTGCTGCTGGGACCGAATCCCCCACCACCTGGGCCGGGCCTGCCTGGCGTCTGGCGTGATGGCGTGAAGATATAGTGGGCATTCTGCGGTGTCTGGTAATAGACCTCTTGCACCGGCTGGAATTCCTTCGCCAGCGGCCTATTGCGCTCATCCGCCCATTGATTGCGACCAGGAATCCAGGGCCAGCGCGCCCGGCGGGCATAGACGGTGCCGGTTTCATCCACCTTCAGTGCCATGCCGCTCTTTCTGAAGTGACTTTCCGAGGGCACGATGTTCTTTTGCATCACCCACCAATAGAGCGAGCGCTGAGCAAGGGGCTTGCCGGGTCCGGGCTGGCCTTTGATGGCATAGCTGGCCTTGGCTGGGCTGTTCAGGAAGCGCGAGCGCAAGAAGCTGCCCAGCACAAAAATCTCAAGCGGATAGAGCAGGAAAGTCCAGAGCCAGGCGCGCAATTCTTGCAGCGGAGTGGCCGGCACGATGGTGATGATGGCGTGACGCGCCACCGGCGGGCCGAAGTCGCCGTAAGAATCTTTATAGGTGCCGCTGGTTTGGAAATCGATCTCATACGTCCCGGCGGTTGAGGACGGGAACGTGACTGTAATATTGCCGCAGCCGCTATTTTTGACCGCGATGGGCGTCGTGGCCCCCTCGTTATGCACGGGGTGCGCCGTCCCTTTGACGTTTGCGCCGCAATAGGCTGCGCCATTCAATTCCACTGCGCCGGGAATGCTGGCACTGGGCGCGGCGGGCGCACCGGCCAACGGGCCGTTGCTCAGCCATTGGATGAAGCCGTTCTGGCGACCATAGAGCCACACCATCACCGGATCGAATTGCACCACGCGGGCCGCGACCGGATCGGCGGCGACATGTTGCGCGTTGAGCAGCACGGGCGCAGGAAACAGATCCAGCCGCAGCGAGGTTTGCGCGCTGGCCAGCGGATTGCCGCTGGTCTGGCTGGCATCGATTTCCAGGTTATAGGTTCCCGTCGGCTCGTTCTGAGGAATGGTGCTGGTGGCAGAGTAGGTATCCCCCGAAAGTTTCAGGGGAATCACCTGCTGATAGGGTGTTTTGCCTTCCGTGTTGCCGTTATAGGTGATGGTCGCTTGCACATAATAGCCGTTGGTAACGACCGCGCCGTGATGCGTCAGTTGCGCCGCGATGGTGAACGGCGCGCCTAATGGATGCACCGGGGCATCGCTTGACGGCTGCACGATGGCGATTTGCAGCGACGAGGTGATGAGCGTATCCACCAGAAAGGTGCCGCTGCCGCTGGCAGTGACGGTCCAGAAACCGGCTTGCGGGCTGTCAACGGAGAAAATGGCGTAATGGGGATCGGTCGAGGTCAGCACCCCCGGCCCGGCGGTGACCGGTCTGTTGTTAGCATCCAGCAGGCTCACCTGCATGGCCGGCTGATCTTTGACGACAATGACATCCAGGTGATCGACCAGGTTGGGGATGACCAGGTTGCGCGATTCCGTCCCGCCACTGAGCGTGCTGGGCGGGATGGTTGGCCCCGGCGTGCGCCCGACACGCTTGGCGAAGATGTCCACGAAGAAAGCACCGATATTCAGCGGGTTGGCGCTGTTCACCACGCCGTGACCATCGTCATAAAAATTGCCTGAGGTGGCGCTGGCGACGCCATTCAGAAAGGCATGGAAATCGATGCCGTTTTCGCTTCCTGACTTGTCGCTGCCCAGCGCGATGACATCAATGGGCCAGCCGGCATTTTTGAAGACGGGAACGACCGTGTTGGTGATGGTAGCTACCTGCCTGCTGGCGTCAGGATAGGGGATGCCGTCGGTGAGTAAGATGGCCGAGCCGGGCAGACCGCCGCTGGTGGCGGATTTCAACATGGTGGCGGCGTCAGATAATGCCTGCGCGGTGGGGGTATCGCCATCGGGCTTGCACCCTTGCGTTTTGCTCTGGATGGTGGCCTTCAGGCCGGCGCGTTCCTGCTGGGTGGCCATTTCGACCGGCGGCGAGATGACATCGTTGGACACTCCGGTATCAAGATCGATCACGCCGATGAAATCGCCCGGCCCGGACAGATCAATATACGCGTTGGCCGCAGAACAGCGGATGCCATTGGAATCGTTCTTCCCCATTGATCCCGACATATCTAAAATGATGATTGTGACGTGGCCGTTGCCACTGGGAGTCACCGATGCCGCGTGGGCAGGCATGCGCGCGGTGACCGCCGCGAGACCGAGCAACGTTGCGGCCAGCCAGATGCAGATCGAGACGGAATAGCTCGATGAAACACGTGAAGCCATTTGTCCACCCCTTCGTCGGGAACGCGAGGAACGTGTTCGCTCGCTTATCGCTGCGTGTGACGTCAACGAGTCATATTGACAGGGAGGCACTTTCCTAACCGATTGGTTTGTGTTTACTATACCTTGTTATAGAAACATGTGCAAGAGGGGATATGTGAAAAAGGTCACATCCACCAAAAATTATGAGAAAGAGGGTATAAACATAGAAAAACGCCAGCAGTTGAAATCCCCTATTCACCCTTGCCGCGTTGCCCTCAGGGGTGGTATAGTTAATTCTGAGTGGATTACTCGGAATAACCCCGAAGCTGTGAGGCGCTGTTGCAAAGGGAGGATGCGTCATGCTGCACATCTCCACGCGCGGCGAATATGGCGTGCGCGTGATGATCAATCTCGCGCGCCATTACGACCAGGGCCTGCGCGCACTGAATGAGATCGCCGAAGACGAGGGGCTGCCCATGCAATATCTGGAGCAGTTCATCAAAAAGCTGCGCGACCGCGATCTGGTGGTCAGCGTGCGCGGCGCTCAGGGCGGCTATCGGCTCGCTCGCCCGCCGCAGGAAATTCGCATGAGCGCGGTGATGGAGGCACTGGAAGGCAAGCTGGAAGTCTATAATTGCCTCAGCGACAAAGATCCCGAAAAGCTGACCTGCGATCTGGGCCGCAGCATGGGCAATTGCTCCACGCGCCTGCTGTGGTCGCGCCTGCGCGAGGCCATCTGGCAAACGCTGGAAAGCATCACCCTGGCCGAGTTGAGCGCCGATGTCGCGCCGCTGCTCGGCACGGTGCTGGCTGGCGGCGCGAGCCACAATTGTGAGGCATGACGGGCGAAGCATGCAGGGCGCGATACATCGCGCCCCTACGGTTTAGCCCAGAGGGGTTTCTATTCCGAGCCGAGAGGTTTAACTCCCGGCGGACCAGCCGGGCGCTCCTGTTGCCCCCGGCAGTCAAAATACGCATGCAGCGCATCTCACAGCTGTTGATACATCGTTCGCGCTCCGGCATGGGGCGATCATTTGAGGAGGCTGGCGTTTTTCCTATGACTACACCTTCCGGCGAGGCCGATTTGATTATCCGTGACCTGCATGCGTCCGTCGATGGCAAGGAGATCTTGCGCGGCGTGAATCTGGAGATTCGTAAGGGCGAGACGCACGCGCTGATGGGGCCGAACGGCTCCGGCAAGAGCACGCTGGCGAACGTCATCATGGGGCACCCGCGCTATGACGTGACGCAGGGCGAGATTCTGTTCAAGGGCCATAACATCCTGGAATTGTCGCCCGACAAGCGCGCCCGCATGGGCCTGTTCCTGGCGTTCCAATATCCATCCTCGGTGCCGGGCGTCACCCTGTCGAACTTCCTGCGCTCAGCCTATGCCGCGCGCCAGGAGGGCTACGATCCCGACGCGCCGGAAGCGCCGAGCGGCGACGTGCCCAAGCAGAAGCGCATCAACCCCAGTGAATTCCGCAAGCTGTTGCAATCCAAGATGTCGATCCTCAAGATCGATAACGACTTCCTGAGCCGCTATCTGAATGAAGGTTTTTCCGGCGGCGAAAAGAAGCGCGCTGAGATCTTGCAGATGGCCGTCTTGCAGCCGGAGATCGCCGTGCTGGACGAGACCGACTCCGGTTTGGATATCGACGCGCTGCGCATCGTGGCCGAGGGCGTCAATGCCCTGCGCGGCCCGAACATGGGCAGCCTGATCATCACCCATTATCAGCGCTTGCTGAACTACATCACGCCCGACATCGTCCACGTGATGTTCCGCGGACAGATCATCCGCACCGGTGGCCGCGAGCTGGCGCTGGAACTGGAAGAAAAGGGCTATTCGTGGCTGACCGGCGAGACCGAAGAAGCCGCTGCACCCACCGCATAGGTTTTGGGACGGGAACGCGAAGAGCACGCAAGCTCACACGAAGGACACGGAAAATGAAAAGAAGACGCGGTGATACACGGAATGTGCAACCTTTCTTCCTTTCGCTCCACCGCGTTATTTCCAAAAAGTCTGCCGTGTCTTTCCGCGAAGAAATTCCGTGTCCTTCGCGTTCCCGTCCCTTTTCATTAAAGGGTTACTGACATGCTTGATGTCTCTGCTCAGCCGGCCATAGATGCGCTGGCCCCGCGCGCGGATTTCCCCATTCTCAGCCGCGAGGTGAATGGCAAGCCGCTGGTGTATCTGGACAGCACGGCGTCGTCGCAGAAGCCGCTGGCCGTCATCGATGCGATGGAGCGCTTCTATCGCCAGAGCAATGCCAACGTGCATCGCGGGGCATACGCGCTCAGCGAAGAGGCCAGCGCGGCGTATGAGGGCGCGCGCAAAGCGGTGGCGAAGTTCATCCACGCACGGTCGGTTAAGGAAATCGTCTTCACCCGCAACGCCACCGAAGGGCTGAACGTGGTGGCGCAGACGTGGGGACTGGCGAATATCAAGGCCGGCGACGTGATCGTGCTGAGCGAGATGGAGCATCACAGCAATCTCGTTCCCTGGCAGATCCTCGCCGCACGCACCGGGGCCGTGCTGGAATTCATCCCCGTGACCGACGACGGGCTGCTGGATCTCGCCGCCTATGCGCGGTTGTTGGAACGGCGGCCCAGGCTGGTCGCCTTCACGCTGATGTCGAACGTGCTGGGGACGATTCCGCCCGCGCGCGAGATGATCGCCCAGGCGCATGCCGCCGGCGCGGTGGTAGTCTGTGACGGCGCGCAGGCTGTGCCACATCTGCCCCTTGACGTGCGCGCTCTCGATTGCGACTTCCTGGCGTTTTCCAGCCACAAGATGCTTGGCCCCACCGGCATCGGCGTGCTGTATGGCAAACGCGCCTTGCTGGAAGCCATGCCACCTTTCCTCGGCGGCGGCGATATGATCCGCGAGGTGCACCTGCGCAGCTTCACGCCCAACGATCTGCCCTGGAAGTTCGAGGCCGGCACCCCCGCCATCGCCGAGGCCGTCGGGCTGCATGCGGCAGTGGACTATCTGAGCGCGCTGGGGATGGAGCGCGTGGCCGCCCACGAAGCGGAACTGGCGCAACGCATGATCGCGGCGTTGAGCGCGATCCCCGGCCTGCATATCATCGGCCCCACGTCGCCCCCACGCGGCGCAGTGGTTTCCTTCACCATCGACGGCATGCATCCGCACGACATCGCCACGCTGTTGGATCAAGACGGCATCGCCATCCGCGCCGGCCACCACTGCGCGCAACCGCTGATGGAACGCTTCGGCCTGCCCGCCACCGCCCGCGCCAGCGCCTATGTCTACACTACGTCCAGTGAGATCGACACCCTGGCAGAGAGCGTAGCGAGAGCAAGGGATCTATTTGCATAAAAGAAAGGGACGGGGACGCGAAGATCACGAAGAAAGCGAAGATACACGAAGATGAAAAAAGATCTGGCTGGAAGCAGATACTATCCCGGCCTCTTAACGAACCTTCCTTCTCCTTCTTCACAATCCGTCGTGTCACTTCTTTACCTTCGCGATCTTTGCGTTCCCGTCTTTAAAGGGTGATGGATGATGGACGACCTCTATCGCGAGTACATTCTGGAACACTATAAATCGCCGCATAACAAGGGGGATATAGCACATCCCGACCGGTTCGCAGCGTATGCCAACCCGTTTTGCGGCGACCGCTTGCAGATGGGCGTGCGGCTGGAAGGTGACCGCGTGGTGGAAGTGCGCTTCAATGGGACAGGGTGCGCCATCAGCCAGGCGTCAGCGTCGATGCTGACCGACGAGATCCAGGGCAAGACGCTGGCGGAGCTCGCCGAGATCACCAAAGAGGATATCTTCGAGATGCTCGGCATCCCTCTCAGCCCCGCCCGCCAGAAATGCGCTCTGCTCGCCTGGGAAGTGCTGCGCAAAGGCATCCTTCGCCTGGATGAAGACACCGCTGAGGAAAGCGACCTGGCATAACGATCAGGCGGTTAGAAACCGTGTCTGGGGGGCTAACGCCGCCAAATCCACCTGTGTAGACTGGAATGCCGCTTACCTGATCAGCAGTTCTGCAAAATGCGCGAAGAACATACCCTAGCCCGGAGGGGTTTCTGTTCCGAGCGAGGGGTTTTAGCCCCTCGCGGCTTGCACCGCTCACTTTCCCCCAACCACATCCTCGCCTTCTTCGTCCTCGGCATCCTCACCAGCGTTGCCCGGCGGTGGGGCCAGCCCCAACAGCCGCTGCGCGATGGCGTCGATCTCGGCGATCTGCGCTGCCGCTGCTGCCCGCGCTTTCTTGCGCGCCGCCACCACGCCACCCGCGCTGAGATCGATTCCCGCCACCGCCGCGTGCGCCGCCATGCTCAGTTCTGCCAGCCGCGCATGATCCGCATTGCGCGGATCAAATTCAGGAATGGGACACACCTCAAACGGACGACGATGGACATGACGTGCGCCGAAAAGCCCACGGGTTTGATGGACTTTAATAGCCGCATCGACAGAAGGTGCGTTGAGCAGGGCCGCCAAATAATGAGCTTCTTCTCGCAGAGATGCCCGATACCAATAGGCGGTATGGTCGAGCACGAAGTTTTGGGGAATTACTCCATTGATGAGAGGTAGATTCGCTGTCGAAAAAATACTTGCCGCCAAGTTTGTTCCAGCAGCATTATAAAGGACCAAATAGCCAGGAACTGCACTTTGATCGGTAATTCCTTTCTGGAAATTCTGGCGATCCCAAAACGTCATATCTGACTTGCGATATGTATTCCACAGCTTTTCGACCGGCTCGAACCATTGTTCGGCGCTGTCAAGCAGCTTGATGCTGTCGCGCATGGCAGCGGGCGACATGGGAACGAAATTGCCGTCTTTCACCACCATCGGCAGTGCCACCAGATGCAGCTTGCGCACGCCGAAGGGCACCAGATTTTTGCTGAGCAGCGTGGCATAGAGAAATTCATCGTCGATGTGTCCCTGGTGGCGCAGCCCCTTCCAGGGCGCTTTCGCCTCGGCGTCCACGTCGGGGTCGGTCATCATGATGGGCGAGTGCGCGAGTTCGCCGGGTTTCAGGCCGGGCTGGGCGCTGGTCACGAAAACAAGGTTACGCGGCACCAGCGTCGCGCCTTGTTTGAAGCGCGGGTGATAATAGGGCGACGCGATCTCCGTCACCTGGGCGAAATTGGTGGTGGCGGCGCGCTCGGTCAGGTGGGCACGGGCGGTCGTCAGGCTGCATTCGTGCGCGGGCAGCTTGCCGGAATATGCCACAGTGGGGATGTCGCTGGTGCGCAGATCGTCGCTGCGGCGCAGCAACACGCACGTTTCCACATTGAAGAGCGGGACTACGTCTTTGCAGTCCAGCACGCGGCTGAAGCCGAGTTGCTGGAAGCCCGCGTGTTGTTTGGCTCCGGTGAGCACGCTGCGCGGCATGACGAACGCCAGCACGCCGTCCGGTTTCAGATACACTCTGGCGGCATGCGCGAAAAAGATGGTCGAAAGCTCGATCTGCGTCGTCAGCTTGCGCTCGCTGGCCGGCACCAGATCATATTCGTGGGCGAGCTGGCGCACATCGTTCTGATAGGTGGCATCGGCGATGTAGCGATAGCTCAACCAGGGTGGATTGCCCGCCACCACGTCAAACTTACGATGCTGCATGATCAGCGGGCGCGTGGTGTTTTGCAGCACATAAATCCAGATGGTGTCGCGCTTGTTTTTGATCTGGCGGGCCAGCTGATGCATGTTGGCGTTCCACAACATCTTTTCCACATCGGTCATCGCGGAGTTAGCGGGAGGCATTTCAGCAGCAGCGTAATCGCCAAATGGCGCGGCTCCCGTGCTCTGTTGCTGCGCTTGCTGTTCAGCCACTTTGCCCATGCGTTCCAGCACGTCATTCAGCTTATGGGGAAACTGCGCCGCTGTCGCGGGAATTTTGAAATCTTCGCTCTCGCTGATGTTGACTTGCACATAGGGCACCTGGGCATTGGCCGCGCGTGATGGCAGCTTGCTAGGCAGTTGCAGGGCGTTGGCCATGAAAACGGGGATGGCACGTGAGGCGCGCCGCCTCACCGCGCGCAGGTGGGGCAAAATCGCCAGCATATAGTTGACCTTGGCGATGGTCACGGCCAGCGGATGCACATCCATCCCCATGATGTTTTCCAGCGCGAAATCCACCAACTCGCTGCCCTGCCGGCCCAGCCGCACCAGCCGCCGCAGCGCCGTGAACAAAAATGTGCCGGAGCCGCACGCGGGGTCCAGCAAGCTCTGTCCCGGCGCGAAACCGATGTGTGCCAGCGTCAGATCCGCCAGCCAGTCGGGGGTATAGAACTCGCCGAGTTCGTGGCGTGTTTCCGGCTCAACCAGATTTTGATAAAGCTGCTTGAGCAAATCTTCATCGATGCGCGCCAGGTCATAGACTGCCAGGCTCCCGGCAATGTGTGCCAGCGCGGGCAAGGTGCGGTCACGCACCTCATCCGCCAGCACCCAGGCGAAGAAATCTTGCTCGCCGATGTTGTTGACACCCAGCACCTCAAACGCCGTGCCGTCCACGATGCTGCCGATGTGCTGCGCCGCGCTTACCGCCGTGGATTGCGCTGCGAACGCGAGAATTTTAGCAAACTGGCAGAGATA
>JAJPKG010000166.1 GCA_021323815.1 Pseudomonadota bacterium | reverse complement strand
GGATGGCATCGGGGCATCCTTGATGGACGAGAGACCGTCATGAATGTGTTATGACGATGACAGACGCAAACAGCGTTGCGCGGCTACTTCTCCCATTGAATGTACCAGATCATGCGCGCCCGGTCAATAGTTGAGCGTGCATCTGGAAAGGAGATCAGCAGAATGAGAGGTCAAGTGATGCGGCGTCCATGCCGGTCAGCTCGTTGCGTCACCAGGTTGCAGGGTTCCACCACTTGCGCTTGAGATGCTGGTAGCGGAACGAGATGTGATGAGCGGTGAATTCAGGTGGCGGCGGGACGAGCGGTTTTTTCCAGTACCAGGGTTTGATGAATCGCTCAGATGCTTCGCGGTGCAGGGCGCGTTGCCATTCTTTGCGGCATTCCACCGAAGCGGCGGAATGCCGCGACCAGAGCAGGTGAAAGATGCTGGCGGCGTCGATCATGGCGGCCAGTGAGGCGTCATAATCGTCGCCGGCGGCGAGGTTTTCATCGCAATAGACGGCGATGCCGAACTGCTGGTAGAGTTCGCGGGCTTGGGAAAAAGCTTCGGCGTCGGCGTGGCTGTAGGATATGAAGACGCGATCATGCACGTTGCTGGTGACGACCATGCCCTGCGGGGGATCGCTCAACATGCGGGCTGCGACGGCGCGAAAGGGCAGGCGCAGATCGATTCTGGCGATGGGAACCAGCCCCTCGGCGTAGATGTCGATCCAGCCGGGTTGGGTGGTGCCGGCAAGGGACGGATCGGCCTGCATGCGGAAAAGCGAGCGGTGCCAGTTGCCGCGCCAGATGAACGAGTCGGACGGCGGGGAAAAGGTGACGCCCTGGACGTGCGGTTCGACAAGCAGTTCGACGCCCTGACGCACGCGGCGGGTAGCGGTTCCAGTGGCGGTTGTTGGCTGGCTGCCCAGTTCGGTGAAGGTGGCGGCGTCGGCCTGCACCTGCGCCAGCGCGGCGGCAACATGCGTATAGACCAGCAATGTCTGCCATTCGCCAACGGGCAGCACGGCGGGGTGATAGGCGCTAAAATTCAGCAGGGCGGTGTCTGATGCCGGGCTGCTGGTTGTCTCGCCAGCACGTTCACGATACGCGCCCATCTTTGGCTCGGGTTCCTGTAGCACAACGTCGGATGCTAAGGGGGCAGCGTCTGCCGATTCCAGCGGCAAAGGTGACGGCGGCGCGCTTGGGGGCGCGAAGAGTTGCGGCGAAGACGGCGCTTCCTGTGCTGGCGCAGGTGGCGCGGCGGGTGTGGCCGGTTCGATGCGCGTGGGCGGGGGAACGTTGCTGCCGAGGGCGAGGCCGCCTTCGCGCTCTTCGGGGGGTGCTGCTTCTTGAGCGGGAAGGGTGTCGCTGACGCGGCGGCGCTCTTCAGTCTCTGGCTGGATGGAGGAATCATTGTAGTTGGCGGCCAGGGCGTTGAGCAGCCGATCAGCGATGGCATCCGGCGAGCGATCTTCTCCACCGAGGATGGCGAAGCGTTGCAGAAATTGCACGCCTTCCGGGTCCGGCTCGGTGCGATAGAGGAGCCGGGCGTAGTCATGTGGCCCCAATGGGCTGATGCGCACGGGAAGAAACCAGCGGATGCGCTGCTGGAGCCACAGCAGATAGGCGATGTTGGTAGCATCGATCAGTCGCGCGCTGGTGTGGGTGGCGGAAGAGAGCAAGAGGACGTATGCATCACAGGCGGCGATCTGCGCGGTGAGATGGGCATCGATGTTTTCGCCGGAGGGTTCGATGATCCCGTCATCGGTGTGGACTTCCACGCCACGCGCTTGCAATGCGGCGGCGATCTGCGCGCCGAGATCGGCATCCTCGCGCGCATAAGCGATGAAAACGGTGGGTAGAGACATCGGAAAAAGACCTCCCTTCTGAATCAAGACACGGTGCGAGCATATCGAAAACCAGATATGAATATTGTATTACAGAAAGCCCGTAAAGCCGCTGTGGCTTGAGTTTATTGGGGACGTATAACCGCAGTTGGCTGAAATCGTAAGCATTGGTTGCTTGTCTGCTAGGATGTTGCTGTTGTCGTCAGGTTGTGGATGGGACCGGTGGCGGCGCGCAGCTTGCCGCCGGGGCGGTGGTTGCGCTCGGCGACGATCTCGGCGACGATGCTCAGCGCCATTTCTTCCGGGGTGCGCCCGCCCAGGTTGAGGCCGATGGGCGAGTGCAGGCGGTCGAGTTGTTCGGGCGTCAGGCCGGCGTTCAGCAGCCGTCGCCGGCGATCCGCGCTGGCGCGATGCGAGCCGAGCGCGCCGACATAGCCAGCGGGGGAGCGCAGGGCGACCAGCAGGGCCGGCTCATCGATTTTGGGATCGTGGGTGAGGACGACGATGGCCGTGCGCTGGTCGATGGCGATTTCCGGCAAGGCTTCGTCGGGCCACCGGATGAGGCGGGCGGTGACATCGGGGAAGCGCTGGGGGGTGAGCCACGCGCTGCGCGGATCGATGACGGTGACGGGCCAGCGCAGGGCACGGGCCTGCCGTGCGACCGCCTGGCCGACGGCATCGGCTCCCACGATGATGAGGCGCACGGGCGCGGTGAACGAGTGGGCGAAGGCGGCGGGATCGGGCGCGGCATCGGTGTCGCTCGCCAGCAGGGTGCCGTCAGGGGCGAAGAGCCAGTGCGCGGGATGAGGATCGCAGCGCGTCAGGAGGGTGCCGCCGTCATCGGCTGTGAGCACATCGAGGAAGGCGGCGAAGACGG
>JAJPKG010000489.1 GCA_021323815.1 Pseudomonadota bacterium | reverse complement strand
GCGCGTCCGCATCGGCATGAAGTGAGCGTGTGGGTCAATTCCCTAGCGGCAGCCGCATGGTGAACGTCGTGCCGCGATCTACCTTGCTGGTGAAGGTCAGCGTGCCCCCGTGCTGTTCGACGATGGCCAGCGCGGCGGCCAGGCCCATGCCCCCGCCGTTTTTGCCCATGCGTGCCGTGCGGTCCACCGTGTAATCGCGGGCGAAGATGTGCGGCTGGTCCTCCGGCGCGATGCCGATGCCCGTATCCGCGACAGTGATGATCAGCGCGTCTTTGGTGGCGCGGGCCGCCAGGCGCACCATGCCATTAGGTGGCGTGAACTTGATGGCGTTCGTCACCAGATTCATCACTGCCTGCCTCAGGCGCGTGCGATCGCAGCGCAGGGGAGGCAGATCGTCCGGCGCGTCACGCACCAGCCGCAGCGGCACGGCGGAAGCTTCCAGCGACAGATGCTGCTCCACTTCTTCCAGCAGATCGCCTGCGGAGATCGTGTCCAGCATCAGCGGAGCCTGGCCGGCATCGCGCCGTGTGAGATAGAGCAGGTTCTCGATATATTCCAGCAATTCCAGCGAGCTGTTATGCGCCATGCTCAACATCTGCCGCTGCCCTGCCGTCACCGGATGCTGGTGATCCATCGCCACCAGTTCCATGAAGCCATTGATGGAATTGAAGCGGTTGCGCAGCCGGTGCGCGAGATCGGTCAAGAAGCGGTCCCGTGACACGTCGCTGCCAGCGGTTCCATTTTCACCGCGCAAGAGCAAAGCGCGTTGGGGCACCTCAGCGCCGGTCAGGGCCACCGCGCCAATGCGCACCTCGCGCTCGGCCTGGCCCTCCGCGCCGCCGATGCGCGCAGGCACGCGCTGCATGGCCGCGCCAGAGACCGGCTTGGCGGCATAGAGCGGGCATTGCACCGTCCCGCAAAAAGGGATGCCGTCATCGTCGTGGCAGCGAATGGTCTCCCAGCAATGCTGGCCGATCACGGCGGCGTCCCACCCCGTCAGCGCGTGAAAGGCTGGGTTCAGCGCGCGAATGATGAAATTGGGATCAACTAACAAGAAAGCATCATCGGTCGCTTGAAAGAAGGCATGCAGCGCCGCAGGCGGCAAAGTTGTCGGCTCGGTCGGCAGATCCGCTCCGGCGGAAAGCGCAGAGGAAAGCAGCCGGCGCAATCCTGCCAGCGTCGCCACATCGTCCGCGACGAAATCGCGCTTGCGCCGTCCCAGCACCAGATAGCCGATGATGGTACCTTCGCTGTTCGCCAGCGGAGCCACCAGGTGCGCCCGCCATGCGGCATCGCTGCGCGCGGCGCGATGGATCTGCACGTCCCGCTGACCGCGCGCCGCCAGCACCAGACGCTCCAGCCGGTGACGCGCCGTCTGGTTGGGCTGGCGCAACGTCGTCTTGTCTGATGTTCGCGGCACGCTCTGCCATTCCGCGCCACCGGTATAAATGACATTGCTCGGCAGTTCGAGAAAAAAGCAGGCGATATCGGCAGGTAGCCCTTCCACCAGCACGCGCGCCATCGCCTTCGCCCGCTGCGGCAGTGTCCCGCCGGTGCCGGCGACGCGGATGCGCTTCGCCAGGTGCTCGCGGTGGGCCTGCACGCTCTCATCCAGCATCACCGTCAAGGGGATCTCGCTGCTGGATGAGGCGAAGGGATCGCCGTTGCTCATGCCACCCCAACCTGCACTTTCGCCGTAAATTTATAGCCCGCGCCGCGCACGGTGCGAATGAACTGCGGATGGGCGGCATCGAACTCGATCTTGCGTCGCAGCTTGCGGATATAAGAATCGACGATGTTGCTTTCATACCCGTCGCCCCACACCGCTGTCAGCAGATCGTCCCGCGCCACCACGTGCTCGACGCGCTGCATCAGATACATCAGCAGCTTCATCTCAATCGGCGTCAGCGCCACCGGCTTGCGCCCTTTGACCTGCACCATCAGGTTCGGCACGTCCAGTTCAATGGTGTCGAAGCGCCACTGCGATTTCGCCGTCTGCATGTTACGCTTATAGGTGCGCACCAGCACGCTTTTGACGCGCGCCGCCACCTCGGCGGGAGCATAGGGTTTGGTGATGTAATCATCCGCGCCCAGGTTGAAGCCGGTTAATTTATCTTCCAATTCGTCGCGCGAGGTCATGAAGATCACCGGCACATCGATCTGCCGCCGCTGAATCTCCTCGAAAAACTCGAAGCCATTCATGTGTTTGGGGCCGAAATTCACATCCAGCAAGATCAGATGCGGCACGCGGCGTTCCACCATCTGCAACGCCCCGCGCGGATTATCAACTTCCTCGACCTCATGCCCCTCGGTGCGCATCAAATGCGCCACCATCGAGCGATTATAAAAATCATCTTCTACAATCAAGATGTGCATCAGAACAGCCCTCTGGAATGATGAATCCGTAGGGGCGATGGCACGCCTCGCCCGCTGCATCGCAGGATAAAGAAAGTGAGAGTGATCCCTTTGTACCTTACTCCGCGCGGCAAACCTTGTCAAACAGAGCGACCCGGAAGTCCCAGCGCACCGGTAAAGGTTTGGTGAAAGATCGTGGACGGCATGCGGCAGAACATTGCTTGCGCATCAGGCGCATGGTACGATGAAAGGTGAAAGAGAAACCAGGGGAGACACAAACCAATGGGTGTCATGTACCTCGCATTCTTCGATGCTTCCGTGGCGCTCGCCGTCTTGTCGGCGCTCGCCTATTTCATGTATACCTTCAGCCAATATCGCGCAGCGCAGGCAGCGCAGCATGCGCGGCGGCACGGCAAGGGCGCGCGGGCGCGTTCCAGCATGCGCCCGGCTCTGGCAACCGCCAGCACATCGCCTTTCGCCAGGGCCTTGCACTTGCTTTCCGGCTACGCGGCGAATCAATCCGCGCAGACGGTGGCCGCCGTGCAGCGCGTGCATGCCACCGCCATCGCCGTGCCGGCGCGCAGCGACTTTGAGGTGGCCGACGCCGCGCTGCCGGTCAGCGAAGAGAGCGCGGCCTATGGGCGGCTGGGATCGATTCTGGCATGGCTGCTGGCGTTCACGCTGGCCATGACGCTGATCATGCGCACCGCCATCACCGGCCACGCCCCCTGGACAAACATGTATGAAGCCAGCATCGCTCTGGCCGCATTCCTGATGTTCGCCTACATCTATTTCGAGAACCGCTATAAGACGCGCACGATGGGCGTGGGCGCGACGGGGCTGGCGCTGCTGCTGCTGCTCTTTGCCATCTGGGTCGGCGCGGCCTTCAACCAGGCGGAACCGGTGGCCTTCCGCAAGATCATGCCCGCCTTGCAAGACAATCCCATCCTCACCATCCACGTGTCGATGATGATCGTCTCCTATGCCTTCTTCATCGTGGGCTTCATCTGCGGTGTGATCATGCTGGTGCAGGGCGACGCCGCCAAGCCGCGCTATGCCTGGCTGCCCACCGCCGAAGCCGCCGACGAGTTGGGGTATCGCAGCGTCACCATCGGCTTCCCCCTGCTGGCGCTGGGGATCATCTTGGGTGCGTGGTGGGCCAACTATGCCTGGGGCCACTATTGGAGTTGGGACCCCAAAGAGACCTCAGCGCTCATCACCTGGCTGGTCTACGCCGTCTATCTGCATGCGCGCGGTCTGCGCGGCATGCGCGGCAAGACGATGGCGTGGCTGCTCATCGCCGGTTTCGCCGCCACCCTGTTCACCTATTTCGGCGTCAGCTTCCTGGTTCCCGGTCTGCACAGCTACGCCGGCGTGAAGTGAGCGGAACACTTTGCGCGAACCGCCGGCGCGCCCAACGGCGGCGACTTCGGCTATGATATCGCCAGGCGCGCCCGGTTGACGATGGCAGCAACATCCGCGGATTGCGGCAGCGTGCCAAAAGCAAGGCCACCCGCGCCGCCAAGCCGCGCGGCGCAAAATGCATCACTGACGAACGACGGGGCGTGTTGCACCAGCAGCGCGCCCTGCCAGATCAACGCCAGTCGCTCCACCACGCGCCGCGCCTGCATCTCCATTTCCTCGCGACTGGCAAACTGGCGTTGCAGATCTGCCACAGCGGCGGCGAGATGCGCGTTTTGGCCGGCTGCGGGCGCGATCTCAGCGAAATAGGCTTCCAGCGCGGCAGGCTCGCGTGCCAGAGCGCGCAGCACGTCCAGGCAATTGACGTTGCCGGAACCTTCCCAGATGGAATTGAGCGGTGCTTCACGGTACAGACGCGGCATGATGCTTTCTTCCACATAGCCATTGCCGCCTAAACATTCCAGCGCCTCGGCGGTGAAAACCGGCGCGCGCTTGCACACCCAATATTTCGCCACAGCGGTGCCCAGCCGCTTCAGATGCGCCTCGCGCTCGTCGCCTGCCGCTCGGTCGCACGCGCCCGCCACGCGCAGCATCAGCGTCGTGGCCGCCTCGGATTCCAGGGCGAGATCGGCCAGCACGTTTTGCATCAACGGCTGATCGATCAAATCCTTGCCGAAGGCGCGGCGATGCGCGGCATGGTGAATGGCCTGAGCCAGCGCCTGGCGCAACAATGCCGCCGCGCCGATGATGCAATCCAAACGGGTGTAATTGACCATCTCAATAATCGTGGGAACGCCACGCCCCTCCGGCCCGACCATGCGCGCCCACGCGCCGTCAAGCTCGATCTCGCTGGAAGCATTCGAGCGATTGCCCAGTTTGTCTTTGAGCCGCTGAAGGCGGATGGCGTTGCGCGTGCCATCGGGCAGCACGCGTGGCATGACGAAGCAGGTGAGGCCGCCCTTTGCTTGCGCCAGTGTGAGAAACACGTCACACATCGGCGCGGAGCAAAACCACTTATGCCCCGTCAGCAGATATTCGCCGCCGGGACCACCGGAGCCGATGGGGTCGGCGCGTGTGGTGTTGGCACGCACATCTGAGCCGCCCTGCTTTTCGGTCATGGCCATGCCGCACAGCACGCCGCGCTTCTCGCTCGCCGGGCGCAGACCGAAATCGTATTCCAGCGAGGTCAGGCGTGGCTCCCATTCTGCGGCAATTTCCGGCTGCGCGCGCAGAGCCGGAACGGCGGCATGGGTCATGGAGATGGGGCAGCCGTGACCGGCTTCGACCTGCGACCATAGATAAAAGCCCGCCGCCCGCGCCACATGCGCGCCAAGCTTGGGATCGCGCCAGGGCGAGGCGTGCAATCCATATCCTGTCGCCGCCGCCATCAACTGGTGCCAGGCGGGATGAAACGACACTTCGTCGATGCGGTAGCCGTACCGATCATGCGTATGCAACACGGGGGGATTCTCATTGGCCTCGAACCCCCAGCGAATCGCTTCTTCCGTGCCGGCACGCCGGCCAATCGCGTGCAGCTTCTCTTCGGCCCATGCCGCGCCCTCGCGCGCGACGCCCTCGCGCAGGGGAACGTCATGCTCATAGAGATCGTAATTCACCAGCGGCGGCGGCTGATTCACCACTTCATGGGTGACATGCGCGGCGGCGCGCGGCTGATCGACGGTGGTCATGGGGGGTGTTCTCCTCGTCTTGCTATACGGGCTATCCTCATTGTACCGGATTGCCTGGAAAAAGGCATGATTCCTGGTTATCACTCTGGCATTTTTTTCGTCGATGCGATATCTTATAGCATAACGTACAGCAATCAACGACGACGAGCAACAGAGAGACACGGAGGGCTGGCGATGGGGCAGGCACCACGTGACTGGCGAACGCGCCGCGCGGCATTGATGCGGGCGCAGGCGGCGAACCGGGCGCGGC
>JAJPKG010000271.1 GCA_021323815.1 Pseudomonadota bacterium | reverse complement strand
TCCGAAAGACGGCTGGCGCGCACGCACACGCGGCTGACCGCCAGCGTTTTGCGCGTGATGGTGACATCGTTGAGGCGGTTGCGCAGGCCGGGAAAGGTCGCCAGCGCTTCCAGCAAAAACACTTGCGCGCGCCCGGCGAGGTGAGCCGCGTCGCGTGCTTCATCCACCACCAGCGCCACGTTGGTGAGATCCCCCGTGCCGGGGCGTTCCAGCGGCGCGAGGCCCACATAGCGCCGGTTGGCGATGTGCATCTCGCCATATTCGGTCATGCCCGCGATGCCGCGCATGTGCGCGACCAGCGCCACTTTGCGCATGCGGCTGGGGATGTGCAGTCCCAGGCGGCGCGCGATGGTGGAATGCACCCCGTCGGCGGCGATGACCAGCCGGGCGCAGATCTGTTCCCCCGTGACGGACGTGAGAGTGGTGACGCCGTCTTCGCGGGTGAGTTGTGCCACCCGCCAGCACTCGCGCGTCTCGGCTCCGGCGCGCTGTGCGGCGCGGAACAGCGCGGCATCCAGCACGCGGCGCGGCACAGCCAGCCCAGCGGTGAAGATGCTCTGACCGGCGCGATCTTTCGTCGCGGCGAAATCTGCCTGAAACATGCTGCCGTCCGGCGCGAAAAGGCGAAAGCCGAGGGGGTGCGCCGGTTGCGCGGCTTCGATCTCTTCCATGACGCCCAGGTCGTGCAACAGTGGCGCGGCGGCGGGGCTGAGATATTCAGCGCAGGGCTTGTCGCGGGGGAAGGTCGCCGCTTCCACAAGCGCCACGCGCAAACCGGTGCGGGCCAGCAGCGTGGCCGTTGCTGCGCCGCCCGGCCCGCCCCCGACAATTGCCACGTCATAGAGCGATTCAGCGTATCTCATCGTTCTGCTCTCGTCTTTTGTCCGCTGGCACTGAGCGCCAGGCGAAAGGGGAAGCCGACCCACACGCGCGCGTTGCGCAGTCCGGCATGGCGCGCCAGCGAGCGCAGTTCCGGCGCGGTGTAAGCGCGGCGCACCGAGGCGGGGGCGTCATGCCGCGTCATGGGATGCATCAGCAGCAGTCGCGTCAGCGCTGCCGCGCCCACGTATGCCGGCCAGGAACGTTCCACGTCGAAGAGAATCACCTGGCGCGCCACCCGCGCCATCTCGCGCAAGATGCCCACCGCCGTCGCGGGGGGGAAATGGTGCAGTGCCAGCGTGCAGAGCGCGAAATCGAAGCTGCCGGCGGGGTGGGTGAGGTTCAGGGCGTCTTGCACTTCAGCGCGAAACCCTGGAACATGTGCCCCTTGCTCCCGCGCCACCGCAACGATGGCGGGATTGATATCCGACGCGGCGATCTGCGCGCTGATGCCCGCTCGCTCTGCCCAGCGCGCAATGGCGAGGGGAATATCCGCTGAGCCGGAAGCAACATCCAGCAGCGAGAAAGCGCGCAGGTGCCGCCCGCGCACCTGACGGGCGACGAAGCGCGTGGCGAACGCCGTCCATCCTAGCAGGAAATTGATGCGCCGGATATCGCGCAGGTTCAGCCGCAGCGCGTCCGCATCGATTTCCGGCGCGTCCAGCCATTCCCGAATGGCGTTGTCGCGTGTCGGCATGAGCATTTTTGTTAGATCTCGCTTTTTTCGCTCTTTGTAGAGATTATGCCAAGCTCAGGTATAGAGGCGAGAAGTCATAACGTGATTCAAAGATAAGCGAGAGAGCCGACGACTCATGAGATTTGAACATATTGGGCGGACAGCGCGTGACCAGGACGCCCGGTGCGTTATGCACTCTTACCGTGTACGGCGGTCAGCAGCCCGGAGGGCTTTCTTTTGCGAGCCGGGGGGTTTAGCCCCCGGCGACTGTGGCGCGAGGGGAAGCGCCTGCCCCCGGCGACTGTGGCGCGAGGGGAAGCGCCTGCCCCCGGCGACTGTGGCGCGAGGGGAAGCGCCTGCCCCCGGCGACTGTGCCGGCATCGTGCCGCGAGAGTTGGCGCTTTCCCTCACTCTCCCGGTGCTCCGGCCGTGTGCTGTCCGCTCTATTGGGGCAACCTTCATCACCCGCTGGCTCTCCCAGCGCGCTATGTGGTTGTCGTTTTGCGCTTGCGCGGCTTTGTGGGCGTTTTGGTAGCTGTCTTTGCGGATGCCCTGCCGGTCGTTGCCGGTGTTGCGCTGGGACGAGGCGGAAGCTCCTGAAGGGACCATCCGTTCCCATCAGGATCGCTGAAATAGACGAATTTCCCCCAGGGTTGAACGTCCACCTCACTGACCTCCACGCCCCGGCTGAGCAATTCGTCGTGCGCTTGTTGCGCGTCGGCGATCACCATCTGCAAGCCGACGAGCGATCCCGGCTGCATCTTCGAGATCCCTTTGCCGATGGCAATGGAACACGCTGAACCGGGCGGCGTCAACTGCACAAAACGAAGCTGCTCGTTGACCGTATAGTCATGATCCAGGTGAAAGCCAACTCTGTTGGCGTAAAAATCGATGGCGTGGTCTACGTCTGAGACGGGGACGGCGACGAGTTCTAATTTCATATCCATGCCCAATATTATAGCCGGCTCTGTGCGTGCATGGCAAGATGCCGCGCGACCGTTTATCCTACAATGCATATCCATTTGGTCCAGGTGTATATGTGTTGCTATGGACATTCTTGTATTATGCAAGGAATGACGGTGTAGCAGATCAGAAAGGAACGGAACATGCCCAGGGGTAACGGCGAGCGCGATCTCAGCGATCCTTTTGCCGAGCGGATTCAGATCGGCGTGAAGATGGAAAAGCGCATGGTCAAGGTGCTGAAAGCGGTGGCGGAATATCACGATATTTCGCTGGGCGAGTTGCTGGAAAGCTTGGTGCTGCATGCCTTTGACCATGCCCTGCCGTTCGATGATGCCATTTTGCAGCGCATTGCGCAACTCAAGCGCGTCTATGGGATGGATTATGATGTGCATGCCGCGCCGCGTTTCACCGACGCGACGACGACGCAACCGAAGCTGCTGGGGTGAGCAATGCCTGAGATGCAATTGAGCGCGATCACGATCTATCCAGTCAAGTCATTGCGAGGCATCGCGCTGGAAGAAGCCGTGATTGAGCCGCGCGGGTTGGCCTTCGACCGGCGCTGGATGCTGGTGGACAATGTCGGCGAGTTCATGACGCAGCGGGAATATCCGCGCATGGCATTGGTGGGTGTCAGCCTGACGCCGCACGGCCTGCTGTGCGTTGCCCCTGAGGGCGAGCCGTTGCTGGTATCCTATGCGCCTGAGGGCAAGCTGCACGAGGTGCGCATCTGGAATGACACGGTGATGGCGCAGGGCGTGAGCCGCGAGGCTGACCTGTGGTTCAGTCGTTTTCTGGATGTCGCATGTCATCTGGTGATGATGCCGGAATCCACCAAGCGCCAGGTCGATCTGCGCTATGCACCGCCTGGCGACATTGTCAGCTTTGCCGACGGCTATCCCTTTCTGCTGATCGGCCAGGCATCGCTGGATGACCTGAATCGTCGCCTAGAATCGCCCTTGCCGATGAACCGTTTTCGCCCAAACCTTGTCGTGGGGGGCGGCGTGCCGTTCGCTGAGGACACGTGGCGGCGCGTGCAGATCGGGGATGCCGTTTTCACGCCCGTCAAGCCGTGCGCCCGCTGCGACATTCCGCGCGTGGACCCTGAGCGCGGTGTGGTGGATGGCAAGGAGCCACTGCGCACGCTGGCGACCTTCCGCAAACAGGGCAGCAAGGTGCTGTTTGGGCAAAACCTACTGCTGGTTTCTGGTGCCGGTGCAGCGCTGCGCGTGGGCGACCCGGTGCGCGTCATGGAGTGATGCCGCACCCTGCGCTGCCATTCCGCCGGGGTCTAAAGCCACCCAGCTCGAAATAGAAAGCCCTCTGGGCCGTGCCCTGGGGAAATGCTCCCCTACTTCCTTCAGCCGGTGAATACATTCGCCCCTACAGGCTTCGCCGCCATGTAGGGGCGATGGCATACCTCGCCCGTCGCCTTCGTGGACTCCTATATAGCATGGCTGCCACTCGATCCCGGTTTCAACCCCCTCATACTACAGCCGCCGCTTATTGAAAGCGGGCGGCACGACATTTGATGTGGGGCGCTTGGCGCGCGCCTGATGCCGTCGTCGCCAGGCCGACCAGGCCAGCACCTTGCTTGCTCAGTTCAAAGCCTGCTTCGACCTGCCAGCGCGTCCCAGCGGCGCGGATGACTTCTTCCAACGTCACCGTGACTGGAGCAAAGGCGAAATAATAGGCGATCTCGTCCGGCTGGCTGATGCTGCGCCGTGCCAGCAGCCATTGCTGCCAGCCTGGCGGCAAATCACGAAATGGCAGCGCCTGCCAAGCCCAATCGTCCCAGCGCGGCATCTAGCTGCCTTCCTCGGCGGAAAGGCGGTGCCACGTTTGGGGAACCCACTGCGTGACGACCGGTTCAGCGCTGGATGCGAGTCTCACCTGCTGATTGCTGGGGACGACGAGTACATACGGTTGCTGGCGCGCTTTCAACCAGGCGCGCAACTTGTAGTCGCCGCCATACACCGTATCTCCCCTCACCCAAGCCGCTTGGACGCCATGCGCGAAAGCCCGTTCGAGCATTTGCTTGGCAAGCGTCGGTTTGGGAACCGTCGTCTGCTCGTCGGGAGTGCCTGCTTCTGAGGGATATGGGGGAGACGCGCCATCACATGATCTCTGGCGCGTTCCAGCCCCGATCAACACGCCATGCCCTCAATGAGCATTAAACGCATACATGATGTACCCGTCCAGATCGGAAAGGCTCCAACCGCGTATCTCCTGCATCCGCGCATCAGCCTGAGCCTGGGTCAGCGCCCCCTGGTGAACCAGTTGAGTACAGGCAGCCTGAATCGCATTGAGTTCCAGCGAGGTTAACTGGTCCCGCGTCAAGCCTTCTTGCGTGGCGACATCCGAGATGGTCACTGCCGCCGGAGGATTGCTGCCTTTCTGACCACCGCCAGGAGACATACCCCAGAGTGCCGTTAGATCAGCGACAGAGCGATGTAATCCCTGGGCCACCTGCTGCTTGATCGTATCCCAATAGATCTGGGGATCACTGTCCCCCGGTAAGCTGCCGCTGCCTTTGGCTGGCGTGCTGGTGGTAGCTGCGCCGGGTGCGGATGATCCTCCCTGGCAGCCCACCAGCAGTGCTCCCAGGCTGACAAACAACAAGCACAGACTCATGCCTGTGACGACACAGCGTAAAGAGCAGGACAGACGATGTTGGCAAAACATACAATCACCTTTCATTTGTGTGAGGGTCGCAGTGCGCGACCACTGTTATTCGTAGCGCAGCGCCTCAGCCGGAGGGATGCGCGCCGCACGCTGCGCGGGTGCCAGCGTGCAGAGCACGACGACGATAAAGCTGCCCAGCAGCAGCGCGGCAACCGGGATCACGGGAACGGTCAGTGCCTGCGCGAACTGGCGAGCCATCGAGGAGACCAGCCACCATGCGAGCAGGCTCCCCATCAGCAGGCTGACGAGGATGAGCAAGCCCGTTTCCAGCAAGAAGGCGCGCAGCACCAGCGCCCGTGAGAAGCCAAGCGCTCGCACCATGCCAATCTGCTGCCGTCGCTCGATGACAGCCCGGCTGGCGATCACGCCGATGGCAAACGCGCCAAAGAGCATCCCCAGCGCCAGGTAGCCGGTTAAGAACATCGTCAGGTTGGCGGTAAAGGTGTCGAGGGTGTCGGGTACCAGGGAGGTGATGGCGACGCCAAGTCGCCCTAAATGCAGCGCCCTCCCGATATCCAGACTGGCTTGCGCCACGCTGACATCGGGCTGGAGGCGCAGGTAGTAGGCGAAATAGCGCTGATAGGGCTGGCCGACCATAGCCGCAGCAGTCCTCGTCGAGAGCAGGAACGAGGGCCAATAAGTGGTGCTGGGTTCGATGCCAATCACCGTGATCGCATAGTAGGGCGCGTGGGAATCGCTGCTGGTGGGCATCTCTGCCACGAAGGGCGTAAAGCCGTTGGTCGTGGGCAGTCCCAGCCCTCCACTGTACCGCAAG
>JAJPKG010000053.1 GCA_021323815.1 Pseudomonadota bacterium | reverse complement strand
CGCGTCATCCGCAACATCCTGAACGATCTGACGAAGAGCGGCACCACGATCTTTTTCTCATCCCACATCCTGGAATTGGTCGAGCGGCTGTGCACGCGGGTGGGCATCATCAATCACGGCGTGCTGGTGGCTGAAGGTACGCTGGAAGAACTGCGCCAGCGCGCCCGCGCCGAGGGCGACCACACGGCGGCGACATTGGAAGACGTGTTTTTGCAGGTCGTGGGGGCGGAAACCGAGCGGGGAGGGCTGGCATGGCTGGAATAGCTGCTGACGCTGCGCCCGCGCCACGCGCTTTCACCCTGCGCCCACGCGTGCTGCGCACGTTGTTGTGGCTGCGCTGGCAATTGCTGCTGCGTGGTTATTCGCGCTCAGCCTCGCGCATCGTCGGCGCGGTGGTGCTGGCGATCATTCTCATCCCCAGCGCCATCGGCCTCACCATCGGCCTGGTGGCAGGCTTCCGCGCGCTGATGCCGGATCACGCCTTCTTCGCGCAAAATCTGCTGTTTTACATCCTGGCGGGCGTCTATCTGCTCTATGCCCTGCTGCCGCTGCTGCAATTTTCCATCAACGAGGGGCTGGATGTTACCAAGCTGGCGGTCTATCCGCTGTCGCAGCCGGAATTGATGGCGAGCTTGCTGATCTCGACGTTGCTCGATATCCCCACCATTGCGGTGGGGATCGTGTTCGTTGGGCTGGGGTTGGGATGGGCGAACAGCCCCGCGCAGGCGGTTGGCATCGCGGTGGTGCTGGTGCTGGCCTATATTCATCTGGTGGCGATCAGCCAACTGTTGCTGTCGTCGATGATGGGCGTGTTGCGCACGCGGCGCTATCGTGACTTGGCCTTGATTCTGGCGACGGTGCTGGGCCTGTCGTGCTCGCTGGGATCACAAGCGTTTTCGCGGCTTATCCCCGCGCAACAGAGCGCGGACAACTTCATTGCCGTGTTGAACTATGACATCGGCGCGTGGCTGCAATTCTTGCCGCCGGGCATGGTGGGGCGCGCCATCATTGCCATCAATGCGGGGAATTGGGCCGTCAGCGGTGCATGGCTGGCCGCGCTGGTGGCATCGGCCTATCTCATCATCTGGGCCTGGAGCGCGGTGCTGACGCGCGCCCTGGCGACGCCGGAAGACGGGGCCGGCGCGTCGCGTCGCCGTCGCGCCCGCGCAACAGCCGCAGCCATCGCCGCGCCCTCGGCCCCTGCCATCGCTGCCCCTACCGCTGCATCGGCTCCCGACCGCCCGTCGCTCATCCCCGCGCCCGCGCTGGCGCTGATGCAGAAAGATCTGCGCTATTACTGGCGCGACGTGACGTATAAGCGGGCGTTTTTGGGATCGCTCTACGTCGTCGGGATCATCCTGCTGAACCTGTTCGCGTTGCGCAGCGGCACCGGAGACTCGATCACGCAGCTCATCGTCGCGGCGTCGCTTTTTCTGGTGCTGAACCTGACGGCCTATTCGTTCAGCTATGAAGGCCAGGCGGTGACGACGCTGGCGCTGTTCCCCGTGCGGGGGGTGCATGTCTTCCTGGGGCGCAACATCGCGGCTTTCCTGGTCGGTCTGGTGGAATTAATAGCACTGCTGTTGGTGGAAGGAGCGGTGACGCAAAACTGGGTGCAGACGGGCATTTTGGGCATCACGGGCATCGGCGCGCTGGTGGCGGCGATGGGGCCGGCCAATGTTATCGCCGTGCTGTTCCCCATCCGCATGCAGCGCCAGGGCGTGGGCCGGCCCCAAAACGATTCCGGCACCGGCTGCCTGACCAGCCTGATCAGCTCGCTGAGCTATCTCGGCTCGCTGTTGCTGCTCTCGCCCATCGCGGCGATTGTGCTGGTGCCGCAAGTGTTGGGGCAGCCTAATCTTTCGCTGGTGCTGTCGCCGCTGGCCATTCTTTACGGCGCGGGCATTTACGCCGCCGGCACGGCGTGGGCGTCGTCGCTCTATTACTCGCGGTTGCCGAAAATCATCGAGGTGGTGGCACGCGAATGAGCGATGATGCTGATCGCGCAGGGGTGCCGCCGGGGGATGCCGATCGCGCAGGTCGCGCCCGTCGGGGGCATGGATTGAAAGCATCCATCTCCCCGGCTCGCAACAGAAAGCCCTCCGGGTTGGAAGAGCATAATGGTGAGCTGACACTGCGGGCGGCACAGGCGGCGGTGGAGGCTTCGGTGCTGGCGTTGGGGGGCTATTGGCCGCCGCTGGCGAACCTGGCGCGGCTGATGGAAGAATGCGGCGAGGTGGCGCGCGTGGTGAACCAGGTGCATGGCCTCAAACGCCGCAAAGCCGGCGAGCCGGTGCCCGATGCCGCTGAGGAACTGGGCGACGCGCTCTATGTGCTGCTGGTGCTGGCGAACTCGCTGGGTGTGGATCTAGACGCCGCCTTGCGCGCCGTGCTGGCAAAATACGAACGGCGAGATATGCCGAAGGCGCAGGAGTGAAGGAATGTTGCACTTGGATGAGTTGACCTGGCCGGAACTGGACGCGCTGGACCGGGGACGGACAGTGATATTTATCCCTTTCAGCCCGATGGAAGAACATGGGCCGCACCTGCCCATCGGCACCGATCTGTTTGTGGCGCGGCATTTTGCCGAGGCGCTGGGGCGCGAGGTGGAAGCGCGGCGCTCAGGCGTGACGGCGCTGGTGATGCCGGGCGTGCCGCTTGGCGCGGGAACGGTGCCCATGCGCGGCAGCGTGAACCTGACGCTGGATCTCGTCTTTGATGTGGCGCGGCAGATCGGCGTGGCATTGGCCCGCGACGGCTTTAAATATATCGTTTTCGTGAACGGGCATCTGAGTCCGTGGCATCTGCTGGCGCTGGAAAACGCCGCCGCGTGGGTGAGCCGGCGCTACCGCATCCACGCCATCGCGCCTTCAGCGGCCATCGCGCGGGCGGTGATGCGTGGCGGGCAGATCGCGCAGGCGTTGGAAAACCGGCTGAAAGTGGAAGATCTGCGCGAGTTGTTGAGCGCGGCGCATGCCGGCATGCTGGAAACCTCGGTGATGCTGCATCTGCATCCCCATCTGGTGCGCGGGGTGTTCGCGGAATTGCCCGCGCTGAGCCGCAAGGCGATGCTGGGCTGGCGTGGGCGCACGCCGGCAAGATGGCAAGGATATATTGGCAGCCCGTCGTTGGGGGACGGCGAATGGGGCGCGGCGGCGATCCAGGCATTGGTCAACGCCGGTGCGAGCTTGATCGTGCAGATGGTGGATGAAGACAAAGGGGCGGCGCGCGCCGCGCATCTGTTTCCGCGCGTGCCGTTCTGGCTGACGGCGCGGCGGGCATTGCAACTGGGGGCGGCAGCACTGGTGGGCGCCGGTGTCACCGTGCTGGCGACCCAGGCGTTCGGTCAAGGGAGGAAAAACAACGGGTGGCTGAGCAAGAAATGGTAGATTGGTTGAACGACCGCAGCGATTTTCAGCGGTGCTTTGTCTGCGGCATGCGCAATCCCTGCGGACTGCGGCTGTCGTTTCAGCAAGAAGCCGGGCGCGTATATGCCGATTTCACCGGTGACGAGGCCCACCAGGGGTTTCCCGGCGTGGTGCATGGCGGCATCCTGGCGAGCATCTTGGATGAAGCGATGGGACGCGTGCCGGTGGCGACGGAACATCGCTGGGTGATGACGGCCCGGCTGGAACTGCGCTATCGCGCGCCGGCGCGCACCGGCGTTCCCCTGCGCGTGTGGGCCGAGGCGACGGATTCGCGCGCCCGCATGATTCGCATCAAGGGGTGGATCGCGCCCGTCGCTCAGCCGGAAGCGATTGTCTGCGAGGCCGACGGCACCTTTTTGCCCCTGCCTGATGAGGTGCGCAACGAGGCCGTCGCCCAATGGCCGGGATTGGCCGGCTTTTTTGGCGGCGAGGTCACGTCTCAATGATTTTCGCCACTGTGGTCAAGATCACCAGTTGATGAGCCTCAACGGCGCGATCCGTGCTGAGCGGACCAATGGCGCGCAACACCGCGCCAGCGCAGATGCCCGATTGATCTCCCATGATCAGCTTCGTTGCCTCTGACCAGCGAACCTGGATAGCTTGCGCCGTGCGATGGTATGTGCTGAATGGATCGGCCTCATCTGATTGCAGGAATGTGCCGGCAAGCACATCCGGTGATGGCTGATCGGTGACGGAGAATGTCACGTCAACCGATGAGCCGGGTGTCGCCGCCTGCCATTGCGCCAGCGTCATCGGAAGCGGGATCTTGCTCTTGCCGGGCATCTTCGGCGCGTCTGGCGCGGTTGCGACGCTGGGCGGTGCCTCAACGGCGGCTGGTGCGGTCGCGCTCTGGGCAGGCGTTTCGCGCGCTTTCAGAGGACGGTCCTGGTCGTAGCGCAATCCCAGGTTCAGGGCAATCTGCGCTTTGGCCAATTCCTCGCCCAGATAGCCGGCATGGCTCAGTTGAGAGACCAGTCCCTCGCGCAGCAAACCCAGCAGCATAGAGCCGGCGACGCGCCCGCGCATCTCGTGGGCGGGGGTGTGATCAGGCAGATAGTGGCGCAGCACGATCTGCTCTTCTTCGCGGTCAACGGTGATGACGAAATAGCCTTTGGGATCATATTGCAACGGCTCGCGCTGCCCGCCGGGGCGGATGATGGTGAAGGCTTCTTCTTGGGGCATCATGGTCGTGATTTCCTCTCCAGTGACGAAACGCCCAGGATTCCGGGCAACCAGCTCGCGGATGCGCTGTGCGATGGCGGGAATATCTTCCTCGCCGATCCAATCAATGACCTCGACTTGCCGGCGAAATTGCGCCATATGCGCTGCGGTGAGCGACGGCAGAAAGGGATCGTAGCCCAGCGCGTCGATGATGCGATGCTGCTCGTCCATGCCGTGTTCCGCCAGTGCCACCAGCGATTGCCCTGGATGAAACAGGGGTGAGTCTTTGCCGCACAGCAGCAAGAATCTGATGGCCGGATTCGCCGTGATGTTGGTGACGATGCGTTCGATGCCGAGGTTGGCGGTGTAGACCTTGCCAGTGATGGCGACGCCGGGCAGATGTGCCAATGGATCGATCAATTTTTCGGAGGTGGTGACGCAGACCGCGACCGGCCCCTGCGGATCGCCCACCTCATATGCGCCGGCGACGACCGGCCAAGCGGAAACGCTGCTCATGGGGTTCCTCCAAATGTCACCTATAAACAATCAATGGCCGCTACGAGCCTGGGCAGCGATTGGGGTGGTCAGGCGCAATGGCGGTCTTTTCTTGCTCGCGCAAGCGCCGTAACGAGCGTTCGATCCAGGCGAGTTCGGCATCCATAAGGCTCAGCAGATGATCCTGGGCGAGTTGTTCGTGCAGGTGGTGGCTTTCGCGGTCAACCAGTTTGCGACGCGCCATCACGGTCTGGCGTCGCTCTTCCAGCAAGGCAACGGCCTCGGTGGGCGAGAGATACGATAAAAAGACCATTCCCACCTCAATGCCGGTGTGGGCGACCTCATACGTCCGCACCACCCGGCGCAACAGGTCGCCGAACCGCTCGCATCCTTTGCTGGTAAGGGCATAGACCAGGCGCTCGCGCCGGGGGCCGCGCGCCCCAGCCTCGGCCACAACATGCAACGCGCCCTCAGATGCCAGGCGTTCCAGCAGATAATAGACGTTGGCTTTTTTCAGGTCGGCATAGAGTTCCCCGTGCGCCACCACAATGCGGTGCAGGTCATAGCCCGACATAGGGCCGGAAAGTAACAGGCCGAGAACGAGCAATTCCTTGTGCATGAAGCCTCTCCCTCGCCCTGATATTCAGGGCTGACTATAGTGTAGCACAATGGTCATCGAAAAGTCAAGACTGACTTTTGGAGGGAGAGCATATCATCAGAGATGGATGCCAAATCTATGCGCCAACTGGGTTTTTCCCTCAGAGGTCACGCGCACGGCCCGGCTGGCGGCATGGCGCTCAAGCCAGCGCAGCTGGAACAGGCGGTTGGCCAGCGCGGCACCGAGACTGCCGGCGATATGGTGCCTGCGCTCGCTCCAGTCGATATGCCAGGGAACGTAGAGCCGCTCTGCTTGCCTGAGGGTGATGCCGAAAGCTTGCAACCAGGCGAGGCCGTCTTTTTCCACCACATAGCCCGCGTCGGTAACATGCAAAATCCCTTGTTCGACCAGGCTATCGGCCAGCGAGACACCCAACATGCCTGCCAGATGGTGATAGCATATCCTGGCGTAGTGCAGCACTTTCGCGCGTTCCGCCGCGCTGAGAGTGTGGATTTTCTGCCGAGGAGCGATGCTCGCCAGGCTTTCAATGGTTTCCATAATGGCTGGTTCGGCGAGGCGATAATAGCGATGCCGTCCCTGACGCTCGACCGCCAGCAGTCCCGCACCAACCAGCCTGCTGAGATGCTCGCTGGCAGTGGAGGGGGCGACCTTTGCGCTTTTCGCCAGCTCCGTTGTGGTGAACGCGCGCCCGTCGCTCAACGTCAGCAACATGCTCGCTCGCGTGGGGTCAGCCAGCAGTGCGGCGACAGCGGCGATATCAGTGTCTCCAAACATGGTGGTTGTTCCTTGTGAGAAGTCTTTTCAGAGTATAGCTGCGTCTTGTTTCGGCCCGCACCGAATTGTTCGCATGGTACCTTTTTTATCAGACGCGCCAGGGCGTGTCAGATGTGCAGAAGGAGAGAGGGGGTCATGATGAGCGAGATTGAGCAGCGGCTGCAAGAACTGGGCGTCACCCTGCCGACGCGTTGGCACCTGCCCAGCGGGACGCTGACGGGATCAATTCTCGTGCGTGTGCAGGGCGACCGTGTTTTCGTGGGCGGCCATGTGCCGCTAGATCAAGATGGCCGGGTGTGCGGACCTTTCGGCAAAGTGGGCGCGCAGGTGTCGTTAGAGCAAGCGCAGGAAGCGGCGCGGCGTGCCATGCTCGGCATGTTGGCGTCGCTCAAAGCGGAACTTGGCAACCTGGACCGCATCGGTTCCTGGTTGCGGCTGGGTGGACTGGTGAATACCGCGCCGACCTTCAACGAATATCCCCGCGTGCTGAATGCCGCGTCGAAATTGCTGGTTGACGTGTTCGGCGAGCAGCGTGGCAGCCATGCGCGACTGGCCATCGGCATTGCTGGGCTTCCATGGGATGTTCCCGTCGAAATTGAAGCCGAAGTGACGCTTGCCACCTCAGTCTGAGCGCGCCACGCGTTCCAGTTGCACCTGGTGCCACCAGAAGAAGGTCGCCCAGCCGCGCCAGCCGGCCCACGCTTCGGCGCGCGCTCTCACCTCGGCTTCGGTGGCGTGGCGGCCCAGCCCATAGGCGCGACCGATGACGGCGCGCAGGCCGACGTCGCCCGCGGGGATGGCGTCATGCGCTCCCAGGCCGCGCATCAGCACGACCTCTGCTGTCCAGCGACCCACGCCTTTGTGTTGGGTCAGGCGCGCGAGGATCTCATCCGGTGGCAGGGATGAAAGAGCGGCGAAATTCAATTCTCCTGAGGCGACGGCGCGCGAAACGTTAAGCACCGTCGCCGCTTTCTGGCGGCTGAACTGGCGGGCCAGCAATTCCGCCGGGTCCAGCGCGGCCACTTCCGCTGGTTCGGGCAGCAGGGGATAATGCACGCTGTCGATCTCGATGCTGCGTCCTGCGAGATCGAATAGGGCGCGCTTCACTTTGGCGGCGAAAGCGGTGGTGATCTGCTGGCCGATGATCGCGCCGATCAGCGATTCATAGGGCGAGGCCATCAGCACCGGGCGCAGGCCGGGATATGGCGCGGCCACCCTGGCAAAGACGGGATCAGCCATTGCCACTTCGAGAAATGGCGCGGGATCGATATCCAGGGTGAAGATGTGCCGCAGGCGGGCATCGGCTTCGGCCAGCACGGCATCATCGACCGTTTCCCCTGCAACCTCGACCTGGAGGCGCGGCTCGCTGATGGTGCCGGTGGCGTGAGCGACGAGCAACACATCGCGCCCCGCCAGCCGCAGCGCCCGCCGGTAGATCGTTTCGTCGCCACGCTCCAAAATGGACGTATGCGCGTGGCGCACGTAATGCAAGGCGAGCGCGAAATCGTAGGGCGGAGCGGGCGCGATCTCGAACGCGCGGCGCTGGATCACGATGCTGTTTCCCCCTCTCTAGCTTCGCTGGGGAAGAGGCCAGGGAGGGGGGCGGGCGCGCACAGCGCGCAGGGATGGAACCCGGCGTCGTGCGCTGCTGCCAGCGTGTGAAAGATGCGATGCGGGCGGTCGGCATAACGTCGTGGTCGCGCGCAATCTGGGCGACAGATTGTGCGGGTAGCGCGCACGCCCAACAGTACATCATCATCCAGTCTCGCTGCCCAGGCAGCATAGTCGGCAGGCGTCGCGGGCAACGCGCCTTCCATCGCCAGCAGGCGCTGTTTCAGTGGCAAGCCGGGGCCGTAATCGCGCAATTTGCCATCGCTGGCGATGATGCGATGGCACGGCACGATGGGCGCAAGGGGGTTTGCCCCATTGGCTGCCCCCACCGCGCGGGTTGCGATGGGCGTGCCGGCCTCGCGGGCGATCTCGCCATAGGTGCGCGTCTCGCCATAGGGCACCTGCGCCACGATCTGCCACACATGCCGATAAAATGCCGTCCCCTGCATATCCAGCGCGACGGTGAACTCACGCCGCTCGCCCGCGAAATAGCATGCCAGTTCTTCCAGTGCCCGGCGCAGATGGTGCTCTGCGCTCGCTTCGCCGCTCTGCACGATGTCGATGTGCGCCGGGTCATAATAGCTGATTTGCATTTCCTGGGAGTGCTTCTGATGCCAGTTCGGCAGCCAAATCTGACGCGTGCCCTGCGGTGAGGCCAGCACGCGGGTGGTTCCCAACCAGGTCGTCACGCTGCCCAGCGCCAGCGACGGATCAAAGAAGGCGGTGGTATCGATTGAACCAGCCTTTTGCGTGCCTGGGGGCCTGTCGGCCACAAAGTCCGCCTGCGCGGACTGGTGCGCGCGGTTCTTATCTGCCATCAACATGCTTTCCAATCTTTCGTGACCTTATTTCTGCGTTCTTCGTGTCCCGTCTCTCTTTCCCGTCCATTCTCACGCCGGGCGGCACAGTTTGCAGGGGCGATATCCCTGACTTTCGGCCTCGGCTTGAGAGTGGAAATAGACGGTGTGGCGTTCCTGAGCGTGTTTTTGGGAATAACACGTCGGCAGGCAAAAGATTTTAGTGGTGCGGCTGCCGCGAAAGCGCAGCCCAGCACGCGCCATCGCCTGCAACTGGTCGAGATCCACGCCCTCGTAGCGCAGGATGCGGTCTTTCTTGAGATCGCCGCCGCCGGAATAATTCCCCAACTCGCCGTCAGCGCGGATGACGCGGTGGCAGGGGATGACCAGGGGCAGGGGATTGCGTGCCAGGGCGGTGCCGACGGCGCGCACGGCACCCGGCTGGCCAACCTCGCGGGCGATCCAGGCATAGGAACGGACCTCGCCGCGCGGGATGCGCTGGGCTTTGGCGAGGACGGCGCGCTGGAACGGCGTCAGGCGCGCTAATTCGTCGGGCGCGACAGGCTGGCGCTTGCCCGCGATGCCGGCCAGCACGCGGCGAGCCAGGCGCAGTGGCAGTTCAGTTGCGCGCAAGGGAATCGCGCCAAATTCATGCTGCACCTCGGCCACGAAGTCCGGTTCTGTTTTGCCGGAGATCAAGCGCAAGTGTTGGCCCTGATAGGCCACCAGCAGATTGCCGACCGGCGTAGCGAGGGGGGCATAGCACAAGGCATCAGCAGCGGTGCCGGTGAGTTCGGCGCGCAGGGCCGCGCGAAAGGCGGGATCGATGGCGGCAGCCGGCGCGGTGGCGCGCAATGCTGCGGCGAGGGCGGCGAGCGCGTCGTCATCAGCGATCCGGGGTGGATCTTCTGTTGGGTTAGTGCGTGGTTTTGTCATGGTGTGGTCCTCTTTCGCGCCACATGTCGCTGGCCAGGACGGCGGCGCGCAACGCTTTGAGCGCGCGATAGGCGAGTTGCTTGCAGGCGGCAGGTGTTTTGCCCATCTGCGCGGCGATCTCAACGTAATCGAGATTGCGCGCGTAGCGCAGCACCAGCACGCGCTGGTGGTCCAGCGACAGCCGGGCGAGCAATTGCCACAGTTCGGCGCGCTCCTCGTCGGCAACGATCGTTTCCAGCGCGGCAGGCGTGTCGTCGCCGGGCGAGCCGTCTTCCGGCAGGGCGCTGAATGCTTCTTCGCCCGGCTGGGCGCGCCGGCGCTCGTGCAGCACGTTGGCAGTGATGCGCGTCAGCCATGCCCCAAAGGGGCGGCCCTGCCAGCGATAGCGCGGCAATCCTTCCAGCGCGCGGCGAAAGGTTTCCGCCGTCACATCTTGCGCGGCATGGTGATCGCTGGTGCGCTGGAAGGCGTAGCGATAGATCGCATCGACATAGCGATCATACAGCTCGCCGAAGGCGGCGCGGTCAGTGCGGGCGAGATGCACCAGCGCGGCCTCTTCCGCCAGCGGGTCGTCCGCGAGATCCAGCGCGAGTTTTGAGGGTGTCATGTATTTCTCCCGGTGTTGTTCGGGCCTTCATCTTGATCATGACATCCATGGCACAAACGTAACGCGAACGCATAGGCCGTTCGGCGGCGAAAGCTGGAAACGTTTACCCGCATGATCCCCTGTGCTATGATAGCTTCCGTTCGGGAGAAACTTTTTGCTCATGGCTGAGATGCGAGAAGATGGTCAAGAACTTCATTGCGGGGGCGTTGGGCCTCGGTATCGGCTGCGGCGGGATCATCCTATTGGTGGCAGCCATGCAGGAAAAACTGACCAATCACCTGCAAGATGCCTTTAACTTCGCCTTTCTGGCATTGGCCCTGTGGTTCGTTGCGCTGGCTGCGGCGCGGTTGTTCGTGCCCAATGTGCTGCCCATGCGCCAGGTGGAGCGAGCGGAAGCGCGGTTCACCCGCGACGCGCCACGCGCGGTGCGCATGCGCGCTCTGGCGCTGGATGCTTGTGCTGTGACTGTCCCTCTGTTGTGCCTGGTAAGTATGATCAAGTTGGCCCAGACCTATCCTCAGCAGACGGTGTATCCCTCTCCGACTGCCGGCACGGTCTTTCAATATGGCGACTATTATCGCTATGTCAACATGGCACTTGATCATGGCGATCCAAAATATGTCTATATCCAGCCGTTTCTTTATCGCGTGCTGGTGCCTTCGACCGTGCATCTGCTTTCGCACCTGGGCGTGCCGTTTCGCACGGGTTTTTTCAGCATCACCTGCCTGACGTTGTGCGTTTCCACCGTTGCGCTCTATTTCCTGGCGCGTGGCGCGGGGCTGAGTCGTTTCGCGTCATCATGCACGGCGGTGGTCTTCACGCTGCTCTATTGGACCGTGACCTATAACGTCAGTGATTATTTTTTGATCGACACGACGACCGAGGCGTTCATTGTGACGATGGTGCTGTGCGTGCAGCGCAGGCGCTTCATTCCGGCGATCGTTCTGGGGACCATCGGCGCGGCATGCAAGGAGACGATTTATCTGCCCATCGCTTTCGCCGCCATTCATCTGACGGTGCCATATCTCACTCCGCTTTCGGCGACTCTGGGGCAAGTGGCGCGGTTGCGTTTCGCGGCGGTGGCACGGCGGGTGCCGGGGCGCAATTGGGTGCTGCTAGGGCCGATGATCGTCTGTCCGCTGCTAGTAACGCTGCTGTTGCGGCTGTTCATCCCCCTGGCGCACCCCAAGTCGCTCACGTTCCTCTGGCGAATCTATTGGGAAGCCCATGTCGATTTCGGCATCATGCGCACCATCGCATCGAGCCTGTGGTATACGTTTGGGATCATGGTGTTTCTGGCGCTGGGGGCGATGGCGCTGCGCTTGTGGCCGCGTGCCCGCTGGTCGGGTTGGGGATTGCTGGCGGTGCTTGTCATCATTGTGTATTCGTATCTGCTTTCCTATGACAGCGAGCGCCTGTCGATTGTGGCGTGGCCGTTTGTGCTGGTGCTGGCGGCACTGATGATCAACGAGATCGCGCGGCGGTTGCGCGTGCCGGAGTTCGTGCTGTGGCCGGTCATCATTGTGTTGCTCTTGCTGAATTTCCCGCCCTATCCTGGGGTGCCGCATTTCGACAATGTGACCTATCTGGGAACACGCCTGCTGCCCCAGGCATCTCAGTGGCCGCTGGTGGCATCACTGCTGCTCTTTGCCACGACGGGCATTTTGCTGATCACCGGCTATCTGCTCTATACGGGCATAACGAGGCCGGGTGTTGCCAGCCCTCCGGATGACGTGGCGGAGCGCGAGACGACGCGGTTACTCGCCCACTGAAAGTACAGCAATTTCTGGACACTCTATTCATCAATGGCTAAGTCCGAAACGTTCTGTCCATGCAAAACGGTAGGTAGATTGAAGGGAAGAGCCTTGCAATGGGCAGTCCCGTGCTGGGCAGAGTTTTGCTATGGCAGAAGAAATTACCGATGTGATGGCGGTAGCCACGGCTCACCTGAACTGCCGTGCTTATCCCTGGGTGTGGGTTGTCCTCCCCCTTCACCAAGAAGGCAGCGTCGTCGTTTTGCGTCCTCTCTTTGAGGAACATCGCCCTAAAGCCGCAAAGTCTGCCTGCGTGGGCTGAGATGCAGCCCGGTAGCCATAAGATGTTGAGGCGCGGTTTCAACCACCCACCTCATCTCTAACACACATCTAACAGATCGACGCTCATATACCTTGATAATGATCCTATCAAAGTGATATACTGACGACAGACATACGACATGGCATCGGGGATGCGGCTGTGCTTTATGTTCAGAGAACAATGGCCGTCGTCCCCGCCATTTCAACTCATGAGGTGAACGTCTCCCAATGATGAGGATTGATAAATTTACCGAGAAAGCGCGCGAGGCGCTGGCGCAGGCGCAGTCTATCGCCGAGGAATTGCACAACAGCCAGGTGGAACCAGAACATCTGGCCCTGGCGCTGCTGGTGCAGGAAGGTGGCATTGTGCCGGAGATCATCAACAAGATCGGCGCGAACCAGCAGAACGTGCGCAACCGATTGGAAGCGGAGATGAATCGCTTCCCCAAGATCACCGGCAACTTCGACGCGAACATGATGACGATGTCGCCGCGCCTGCGCAATGCTCTGGAAGCGGCGATGCGCGAAGTCGAGCAATTCAAAGATGAGTATCTCAGCACCGAGCATTTGTTCTTGGGCTTGCTGAGCAATGGGAGCGATCCGCTGACGCGTAATATGGCGGCGCTGGGCATCACGCGCGAGAGCGTGTTGCAGGCGCTCAGCAGCATTCGCGGCAACCAGCGCGTGACGGACGCCAACCCCGAAGAGAAATATCAGGCGCTGGAAAAATATGGCCGCGACCTGACCAAACTGGCGCAGAGCGGCAAGTTGGACCCTGTGATCGGGCGCGACGACGAGATCCGCCGCGTCATTCAGGTGCTGAGCCGCCGCACCAAGAATAATCCGGTGCTGATCGGCGAGCCGGGCGTGGGCAAAACCGCCATCGTCGAAGGGCTGGCGCAGCGCATTGTCCAGGGTGACGTGCCGGAAACGCTGAAGAATCGCCGCGTTTTCGCGCTGGATATCGGCTCGCTGATCGCGGGCGCGAAGTTCCGGGGCGAATTCGAGGAGCGCCTGAAAGCGGTCCTGAAAGAGATCACCCAGAGCGCGGGCGAGATCATCCTCTTCATCGACGAGATCCACACCATTGTCGGCGCTGGCGCGGTGGAAGGCGCGATGGACGCCAGTAACATGCTCAAACCGATGCTGGCGCGTGGCGAGTTGCACTGCATCGGCGCGACCACGTTGGATGAATATCGCAAATATATCGAGAAGGATGCCGCGTTGGAGCGTCGCTTCCAGCCCGTGATGGTGGAGGAACCCAGCGTGGAAGATACCATCAGCATCTTGCGCGGGCTGAAGGAAAAGTACGAAGTGCATCACGGCGTGCGCATCACCGATGCCGCTCTGGTTGCCGCCGCCACGCTCAGCCATCGTTATATCACCGATCGCTTCTTGCCCGACAAAGCCATCGACCTGATCGACGAGGCTGCCAGCCGTCTGCGCATGGAACTGGATTCCGTGCCGGCGGAGTTGGATGCCATCGAACGGCGCATCCGCCAGCTGGAGATCGAAGAGATGGCGTTGCGCCGCGAGACGGACCCTGCCAGCCGCGAGCGGTTGAACGCCATCCAGAAGGAACTGGCCGATCGCAAGGAAGAAGCTCAGGCGTTGCGCGCCCAGTGGGACCGCGAGAAGGCCGGCGTCAAGAGGATCCGCGAACTCAAGGAGCAACTGGAACAGAAGCGCGGCGAGTTGGAGCGTGCCGAACGGTCGTATGATTACAACACTGCCGCGATCCTGAAATATCAGGACATTCCAGCCATCGAACAGCAGATCCAAGCTGCCGAAGAGAAGCTGGCGCAGGAAGAACATGGCCAGCGCATGCTGCGCGAGGTGGTGGATGCCGAAGATGTGGCCGAGGTGGTCGCCAAGTGGACGAATATCCCCGTTACGCGGCTGATGTCGAGCGAGATGCAGAAGCTGCTGAAGCTGGAAGAGCACCTGCACCAGCGCGTGATCGGTCAGGAAGAAGCCATTCGCGCGGTGGCAGATGCCGTGCGCCGGTCCCGCGCCGGACTGCAAGATCCGAACCGGCCCCTGGCAAGCTTCATCTTCCTCGGTCCCACCGGCGTCGGCAAGACGGAATTGGCGAAAGCGCTGGCAGAATATCTGTTCGATGACGAGCAGGCGATGGTTCGCATTGACATGTCGGAATATGGCGAGCGCCACACGGTTGCGCGTCTGATCGGCGCGCCTCCGGGTTACGTCGGCTATGACGAGGGCGGGCAGTTGACCGAAGCCGTGCGCCGCCGGCCCTATTCTGTGGTGTTGTTTGATGAGATCGAGAAGGCGCATCCCGAAGTGCTCAACGTGCTGTTGCAGGTGCTGGATGACGGTCGCCTGACGGATGGTAAGGGGCGCACCGTGGACTTCCGCAACACGGTCATCATCATGACCAGCAACGTCGGCGCGACGGAGATGAACAAGCGCTCCATCGCTTTCACCAACGAGCGCGACCGGGCCCGCGCCGAACGCGACGCCTATGAGGCGATGAAGGAGCGCGTGCTGAGCGAGCTGCGCCAGACCTTCAAGCCGGAGTTCCTGAACCGCATCGACGAGATCCTGGTCTTCCATCCGTTAAAGCTGGATGAGATCGTGCAGATCGTAGACATCCAGCTGCGCAACCTGCAAGCGCGGCTGCGCGACCGGCACATCACTCTTGAGGTGACGCAGGCCGCGAAGGAATGGCTGGCGCGCGAGGGCGTCAACGAGACCTATGGCGCGCGCCCGCTGAAACGGTTGATCCAGCGCACCCTCGAGAATGAGCTGTCGCGCCAGATCCTGGCGGGCACCATCACCGATAATAGCCACGTGCTGGTGGACGTGAAACCCATCGGCGATGGGCTGCTGGTGGTGCCCAAAGAGCCGGCTCAGGCTACCGGTGCGACCGCCGCCGCGCAAGCCTAACAGACTCGCTGAGAAAATCCCCGTTTCCAGCTATGGAGGCGGGGATTCTCGTGTTTTACGGGGCGTTCGGCGCTCAAGCGAAAGCGGAGAGCGATCCCACAAGACGATGTGCTGTTCAAAGGAATCCGGCTCGAAATCGCAATCCCCACCGTGCTGCGAAGGAGGATGGCTCGTGCATAGTCGAGGGGCTAGATTTGCCCCAGCGCGGCGAGCAGCGCCGCCCATGTTGCAAACAGCACCGCCAGTGGCACGGCGAAGGTGAGGATGCGCCACGCCGTCTGCTGGGTGCCGGCGCGCCATCCCATCAGATGTGTGGCGGGGAGCGGACGGCGATTGAGGATGAACACGTGCGCGCCAGCAGCCAGCACGCCCAGGAGAGCGGCGAAAGGTGCCGATGCGCCGGAAAAAGGTAGCGCCGGTCCGTAGCGCCAGGGGACGGCAAACGCGGCAAAAAGCGGCAAGGCCCCGACCGCTAAACCCACTGCCCCGGCGAGCGCGCCAAGCATGAGGGGAAAGGCGCGCGGAGTCTTTGCGCTCGTTTTCGCACCCATCAGCGGCTCAATGATGCTCCATGCCAGTGTCGCAGCCAGCACCGCTTGCAGCGTCACTGCGGCGGCATAGGGACCGTAGCTGAGCGAGAGTAGCGCCAGATAGGCATCGCGCGTGGCGAGCAACGCGACGGGCACGGCCACCACCGCGACGATCAGCCCGGCGGCGGCGGAAGACGCCAGGGCGAGCGGCACCGCCAGGAGCGCGGCGAGACCGATCCTGCGCATCATCTGACTGCCGGTTGCCTTCCGGCTTTCACCCTGCACTGGCACGGCCATCGCTCTTATGCGTCCGACTCAAGCACGCTGCGCACGATGCCATAAGCCACCAGGAAGCCCAGCGTGCCGGTGATGACCATCAGCGAAATCCACACCCAGGTGAGGCCGTTGGGACCGGTGTCGGGCTGGCGCAACAGCAAGAACAGCAGCACCAGCGGCAGCAACACCACTGCCAGCGCCATCAGAAAGACGATGCCGGAGCCGAGCACCTTCCATAAGGAACGGCCCGGATCGGCATGCACCGCCACGCGGCCCGCGATGCTGGAAATTTTGGGGATCGCGACGATCTCGCCCTTCTTGGGCGCGTCCTGCGTTGTTGCCATCGGTGATATCCTCGATTGCGGAATGTGGTTTCAGTTCAGTATAGCATGGTCGTCGGGGCGCTGTCATCACGGCCACAAACGCAAGTGGGATGAGTGATCGGCATCACCCATCCCAGCCGTCGGAAAAATCCGTCTCATTGCAGACGCAACAGCGCCAACCGTAGTTCAGCGACGGTGGCGAAGCGCTTGCTCGCTTTTGTCGCCAGGGCGCGCATGAGCGTTTCATTCAGCTCAGCCGCGCAATCGCGCAGGGCGGGAGCACCGCTTGCATAGGTGCCGATCCAGCCGGTCAGCGCATAGTGCAGCGTCGCGCCGATGCTGAAAACGAGCGCCTGTTCTTCCGTGCCGTTCGGCGCGGCGAAAGGCGAAGCCGAGGTATCGGTGTGCGCGCCAAGCAGGGTTGCCAGCGAGGTCAGCCGGGCGCGGCCCGCGCTGGTGATGAACACAGTGGCGGGGGAGATGTCGGCAGCAGCGAGATGCTGCCGGTGATTGGCGAGATAGCCCAGCCCATTGCAGAGGCAAATGCCATAGGCGACAGCCTGACGGGGCGTGGTCATCCGTTGCGCGACCAGCGGCATGCCCTCGCCGGCGCACATGACGGTATAGAGCGCATCATGTTCCGTGAAAACATCGATCGCCTGGGCGATGGCCGGATGGCACAGATTCAGCAGTGCGGCCTTGCCGGCAACGGCGCGCTGCATTACATCCTGCGGCAAGCCCTGGACACGCTCGATCAACACGGGGCGCTCGATGCCGCGCTGATGGCCGCTGAACAGGGTGCGCTGAACGAAGGAGCACAGGGGAGTATCAAGGGTATACGCGCCATCTTGCAAGGCTGCGGGCGCGGCGTTCTGAGGGCCATCAACCGATGGCCGGGTGATTTGTGCGACCATATATGGTGCCACAACTCCTGTGTTGAGATATTCGTCGTTGAATGTATGACGGCAACGTCATCTGCGGGTGACTCAACAGCAGCCACCGGATGGAACGGCGAAAACGCGCTAGATTGGGATGGCAGAGTGGTGATAGCTGGGGACAACCTCGTCCCACGCAGGATAGTATAGCGCATGCTTCAGGCCGAATCAAGGGCATAGGAGGTACTATCTTACCACCTTTTCGCCCTGATGTCACAAGACCTGTGATGGTCCCTTGATGCTGCCGGCTGGTTTATCTCATGCGCTTCAGCCGCTGCCGCAACTGATCGCGCGTCAGACTCAGCAGCCGCGCGGCCTGGGATTGATTTTCGCCCGCCTGTGCCATCGCCTGGCTGATGAGCCGTGCTTCCAGCGCATGCACCAGGTCGAGCAACGGCGCGCCTTCCGGCGGCAGCGCCAGCGCGGCGATGCATTCCGCAAGCGATGGCGTCGCAACCGGCACCGGCCCGGCGGGATGGCGCAGCGCCTCAGGCAAATGTTTCGGGCGGATGTCTTCTCCCCGATTCAGAATCAAGGCGCGTTCCAGCACGTTGCGCAACTCGCGCAGATTGCCCGGCCAGGCATAGCCCGCCAGCAACGCCAGCGCGTCGGGGGTGATGGCAGGTTGATGGGAGAATCCAAGTGTGGCAACGCACTGGCGCAGACAGGCTGCCACCAATTCGGGCAGGTCGTCCAGCCGCTCGCGCAAGGTGGGTAGGGTGATGACAAAAACATTCAGGCGATAGAGCAGATCTTCGCGGAACGCGCCGGAAGCGACGGCGACAGCGAGATCGCGCAAGGTGGCGGCGATGATGCGCACGTCGGACTGGCGCTCGCGCTCGCCGCCCAGCCGGCGAAAGCGCTGCGTCTGCAAGAAGCGCAGCAGCGTCGGTTGCAAGCTCAGCGGCAGTTCGCCGATCTCATCCAGAAACAGCGTGCCGGTATCCGCTTGCTCCACCCAGCCCCGGCGCATGCGCGCATCGGTGTACCCCCCCGGCTCGGAGCCGAATAGTTCGGCTTCCGCCAGCTTTGGTGGGATGGCTGCGCAATTCAGCGCGATGAAGGGGTTTGCGGCGCGGTTGCTGTGGCGATGAATCGCGCCGGCCACCAGTTCTTTGCCCGTGCCGCTCGCCCCCAGGATCAACGCGCTGGTTCTGGCCGTTTGCGCCAGGGCGAGGATGTGTTCGGCCACGCGGCGCATGGCCGGCGTGTGCCCGATATACAGCGGCACGTCCGGCAGATGCGTGGGAAGTGCAAGAGGAATTTCTGTGGGCATCCATGCCACCATTCCAAGAAGGTTGTTATGCCAGCCGGTCGCCGCGCCCGCACACCACTGCGATGCCGTCGGCAATCAACTCTGCCGCGACACGCAGCACGTTTTCTTCGTTGCGGCGCAGTTCCAGCAGATAGCGTTGCTGGTCTGAAATGGGTGTGTTGGTGGTGTTTGCCAGATCTTGCGCGATGACGGCCAGCGTCTTCTCGCCATCCACCATTGTCAGCACGCGCCATTGGTCGCGCGTCAGTTGCACCGGCTGCGGATCGGTCGGGTCGAGATCCGCGAAGTCGAGCACGTCATTCAGGGTGACATCAATGGGCGTCTGGGCTGCCTGCACGGGGCTGATGCGCTGCATCGCCAGGCCCAGCACGGCAGGGATGGGCAGCGGGCGGCGCAGCCGGTGCGAAGGCGCAGTGATGCCGTCTTCGAAGCGATAATCGCCGTCGCGCCACGACAACAGCACGGTCAGCAGGTCCACCGCGTCGCTCATGGCCCACTCGTTCACTTGATCCAGCGAGATGATGTTGTTTTCGGTGGCGAACTGCACGAAATCGGCATCGCTCAGCTGCATGGGGTCGGCATTGGCGATGGCCCCCACCTGGGCCACCTGGGGCGGCGTCATGAAGCGGCTGTTGAGCCAGCGCTGGGCAATGGGCTGCGCCGGCCCGTTGCGCCAGACATGCAGCAGATAGCCATTGTCGCAATAGAGATCGGCGCGCAAGCCTCCCCGTTCCACCACCAGCCGTCCCCGGCGCAATCCGTCGCCGATCAGGCGCAAGATCTCCGCCAGGGAAAACTGCCGCAGATTCCCCGCATTCGCCATCGTATTGCCCTCGCTGTCGCGCCTATTGGTGGATTGTCTCCTGGGGTTCATTCTACTCAGTGGATGGAGATTTTGCAACAAAAAGACCCTGGTTTTGTGCAAAGAGGGTCGGCGCGCTGCCCGCTCTTGCCTGCCATGCGATACTGGAATCGCCTCAACATGATCTTCACCGCGCCATCGCAAGGGAGGAATGGTATGAAGCCACAAAAGCCTGTGCCCGCGCGCAGGGAAACCTCACTTACTCCCGCCACTGTTGATTCCCCGCCGCCAGGTGCGCCGGGCTGGCTGCGCGTGGTGGGAGGCGTCCTTCGACTGGCAGTGTTGCTTGCTGTGGCGGTTGGCGCGCTGGCCCTGTCGCCGCTGGGCAAACACTTGCCGCTCATCACTCATTTCTTGCCGGCATCCTCGAAGTCACATGCGCACCCCACGCCGCCAGCCAACGTCTCGCAAACGCCGACCCCCATCCTCTATGCTTCCGGAGCGCCCGTCGCGCCAAACAGTGCTGTGCGGATGGGTAGCCCGCTCGCGGCGTTCGTCAGCGCGTTCGGCACGCCCATCGTCCGCGTTCCCGGTGTAGTGTATGGCTTTCAGGCATTTTGCGGCGCGGGATCGGATGACTGCGAGCAGGTGACGATGGAGATCGGCCAGGATGGCCAGCCCTATGTCGGCGTCATCAAGCTGGCAACCACGCCGCTGCACCTGTGGGATGCCGCCCAGGCGCAGCAGATCTGCACGTCATATATGCCCGCCGACGCGCAATCCATCCGCTCGCTGAACCCCAGCAACGACGAGCAAGATCACATCTATGTCAGCGCGACATTGGCGCGCATCTTCCCCGCCAACGTCTTCATCAATGCCGCCGGCCACTACATCCAGCCCGGCGCGTTCGAGATCGCCTATCATGAAAGCGCGCCGGGTGCAGCAAGCTTCACATATTGCCAGCTGACCACCGGCATCGCGCAGACCTAGCCCCACCCCAGCCATGAGGCAGATGGCGGCTATTTGAGTTCCCAGGTTGAGCCTTGCGCGCTGTCTTTCACCACCACGCCGAACCGCTCATCCAGTTCTTTGCGCAGGCGGTCAGCTTCAGCCCAGTTCCTGGCTTGGCGCGCTGCGCTGCGCTCTGCCACCAGACGCTCGATTTCAACGCGGTCCGCGTCGCTGACGGCGCGGCGCAGATCCCGCGCGGGATCAAGCGCGACGCCCAGCACGCCGGTCAGTTCGTCCAACAGTGCCAGACCGGCGCGCCGATCCGCCGGTGATGCGTCTTTTTTGGACGAGAGATCGTTCAGGCGGCGCACCAGATCGTCAATGGCGGCAGTGGCGCGCGAGGTATTGAAATCGTCATCCATCGCGGCAATGAATTCTTCGCGCACATCAGCGAAGGCGTCGCTGATCTCATCGGCTGAGGTCTGCTGGGCGGCCAGGGCGCGTTCGGCGGATTGGCGCGCTTCCACCCAGCGCCGCCAGCGCGTCACCGTCGCCGCCACCTGCTCGGCCAGATAGGTGAACTGCGTGCGGTATGATTGCCCCAGCAGATAGAGGCGCAACGCGGGGGCCGGCACGGTTTCCAGCACCGAGCGGATGGTGACGAATTTGCCGGAATGCGCCATCTTTTCGTCGCCAAGTTGCAACAGGCCGGTGTGCACCCAATAGCGCGCGAACGGCGAAACGCCGGTGAGCGACTCACTCTGGGCGATCTCGTTTTCGTGGTGCGGGAAGATCAAATCCATGCCGCCGCCGTGAATGTCGATCTGCTCGCCCAGCGTCGCCATCGCCATGACCGAGCACTCGATGTGCCAGCCGGGCCGTCCATGCCCCCAGGGCGAATCCCACCAGGGTTCACCGGGCTTGGCGCTTTTCCACAGCGCGAAATCGCGCGGGTCGCGCTTGCGCTCGTCGGGTTCGATGCGCGCTCCCGCCTGCATGGCCTCCTCGTCGCGCTTCGACAGCTTGCCATATTCTGGGAAAGTCGCCGTCGCGAAATAGACATCCTGATCTACGCCGTTCTCGCCGGGGAGGGTATAGGCATGGCCTTTGTCGATCAATTGTTGCACGCAGTCGATGATCTGCGGCATGAACTGCGTGACATAGGTGAACTCGTCAGCGCGGCGCACACCCAGCGCGTCCATGTCGCGGAAATAGCCGTCCATATAGCGCCGGGCGACCTCAGCCGCCGTCGTGTTCTCGCGCTTGGCGGCCTCGATGGTCTTGTCGTCGATGTCGGTGAAGTTTTGCACATACTTCACCGGATAACCGCGAAATTCCAGGTAACGGCGGATAACATCGTTGGCCACGAAGAGGCGGGCGTGGCCCAGGTGCGGCTCATTTTTGGGGGTCAGGCCGCAGACATACATGCGCACCGGCAGCGAGGCCGGCTCAAACGTCTCTTTGCGGCCCGATAACGTATTGGTAATCTGCATCGCGTGGATGCTCCTGTCTGGTTGGTTGTCGAAATGAAACAATCAGCAAACGGCAACGACGCGCGAATCTGCGCCGCCGGGCGTTTCCCAGCGATTCAGACAGATTCGCGCCGGCGACAGATGCACCCACGATGATACAACACGGATCACACCTTCTTGTCTTGATGATGCCTTCATTATCGCACCTGGCAAGAGGGGTGATCAAGCGATAGCAGGTTACCGATCGTTTCCCAGGGGCTGCTGCGCCTGCAACCACTCCTGCGCTGAGAGGGTGGTTCTGACCCCCAACTTCTCCGCACGCTTGGAATGGCGTATCAAGAAGAACACCAGCCCCCATGCGGCCACGCCAACCAGGATGATGAGCAGATATTCCGGCGTGCCGATGGGCAGCATCGGTACCCAGTGAGGATATGTCTGTGTGGTGCCACCGATGGACATGGGTGTCGTGCCGAAGGGTGCCAGACGGATGACGCCGCGCGGCGTGACGCCGAGATCATATGTCACGTCTTCCGCGGGCGCGTTCAGCGTCAGATAGGTCAGCCAGCCGTCGGAACGCACCCAACTCATGTTGCGGTCGGTCGAAAGATCGTGATAGAGCGAGGCGTTCATCGGCTCTTGAAAGGCGACGCGGAAGCCGGGCGCGCCGGGCAATTCGCTGCCGACGGGAGACTGGCCGACGGTGGCGGCGAAATCGCTGGTGTTGAGCGGCATATCCGTCAGGAAGAAGAGATCGGCCTGCACGTTCTGCCCGTCCAGCGCCAGCACTTCCAGCGGCACCCAGGGATGCGGCACGTGCATGGTGATCAGCAGCGGCGTGCCGTCGCCCACGACCTCGTGGTGCGCATGGAGCTTGCTAGTGTCGAACTTCGCTGTCATAAAATACGGGCTGGCGGCAGCATACGTCAGCAGGTGGGCGGCAGTGTCGGTGGACAGCACGAAGCCGTTGGCATGCGCCCATTGAATGATCGCCGGGCCGCTGCCCTCGATGACCTCAATGTTCAGCGCCTCAACAGTGGTTTGCTGCAACACCGTTACCCCAGCGGCGGCATGCTCTGCTGATGCAGCGGCAAATGCGCCCGGTGGAATAGGATTCGCCTCGCGCTCCAATCGCTGCAACGTCCACGCCCCGCCCTCCTGAATGGCATCGGGGTTAGCGGGCAGGGGGACGATCCAACCGACGTTCTTCTCGTCGCCCTGATATTCAAAGCTGGTCATGTAATGTTCCACGCCGTCATGCCAGGCGATCAGTGTGGTGGCGCGCGCCAGGCGCACCTGGCCGTCGGGCGCGACCAGGCCGCCGCATGCCAGCGCGGGCGAGGATGTGAACATTATCAATCCCAACGCCATCAGCGCCGGAACCAGATGCTTGCCAACAGTTCGCATACGTATACTCCTTAAAGGGGTGGCTGGACGCTCAAAGCGATATGTGAGCGGTGATTTGAGCGGGCGGTTTCAGCCGCGCCTAAGGGTGGCGTGGCTTTTCGGTGTGACATCAGTCGCCGGCTTTCTCTGCATGACGGCAAGAACGCGCCAATTGTTCCGCCCAATTTTTCGTGGCTGGTACGCTAATTGCTGAGGTGACGCGTGATGTGTCGGCAAGGAAGGCCGCTCTAGGAGGGACGCGCATGGAAGCCTTTGCCCGCGACCAGGATGCATGGATCGCGCGGCGCTATGAGATCATTGCGCCCATCGCCAGTGGCGGCATGGCAACCGTCTTTCGCGGCTGGGATCATTTCATCGGGCGCTATGTTGCCATGAAATCCTTGCGTCCACCGGAACAGCCGGAACTGGACCCACACAGCGCCGAGCGTTTCCGGCGTGAGGCGCAGGCGGCGGCGAAGATCGCGCATCCCAACGTCGTCACGATCTATGATTTCATCGTTGAGCACGGCCAGCAGTTTATGATCATGGAGTTCATCGACGGCGTCAACCTGAAACGCTTCATCGCGGATCACGGTCCGTTGCCCATTGCGCGGGCGCTGGCCATCACCGAGCAGATCTGTGCCGCGCTGGCCGCCGCCCATGCGCGTGGCTTGATCCACCGCGACATCAAGCCACAGAACATCCTGCTCACCAGCGACGGGCGTGCCAGGCTGACGGATTTCGGCATTGTGCGCATGGCGGATGGTGACGCGCTGACTCACAGCGGCGTGGTGCTGGGCACCGCCGATTATTTTTCACCCGAACAGGCACGCGGCGACCGGCTGGGGCCGCAGACCGACATCTATTCCCTGAGCGTGCTGCTGTGGG
>JAJPKG010000463.1 GCA_021323815.1 Pseudomonadota bacterium | reverse complement strand
GCGGCATCTGGCGGTGGTCGCCGACGACGATGATGCGCGCATCCGGCGAGAGGAACGCGCCTGCCAGCAGTGCTTCGGGGATGTTCATCTGGCTGGCTTCGTCGATCACCAGCAGGTCGAAGGGGCCGTCGCCCCAGGGCAGAGCTTTCCCCGCCCAGGTGCGCATCAGGCTGAAGATGCCGCCGGGGGTGCCGCCGATGATGGTCACGCCGCCCTCGCTCAGCACGCCGCGCACGCGCCCGCCGTAATAGGGATGCAGGCGGCGCACGCCGCCGGGCAATTCCGCGCCATCATCGCTGCTGACCTTATAGATGCGCACGTCGCCGATGGATTTGCCCGCACTGGTCCGCCGTATCTTGTTCAGCCGCTCCGCCACGCTGCCCAGCACCAGATTCGTCGCCTTGTGGGTTTTGGCGCACACCAGCACGCGCATGGGGCGTTCGTCTGTGGCGAAGATGCGCGCCAGAACGGCCCAGCCCAGCGTCGCCGTCTTGCCCGTCCCCGGCGGTCCCTGCACGCACAACAGCGGCTCGTTGATCGTCCCCGCCACCACCTCGGCCTGTTTCTCGGTCAGCCGCAGGGTGGGATCAGCTTCGCGCATCGCGTTCAGAAACATCAGCCCGCGCGGGGCTGGCGGCGCGTCTTGCCTCGTCGCATCGGCAGACACGGCGGCATAGATGCGATTGTTCGCGGCATGAAATACCGCTTGCTGATATTTGTCGGCGTTCAGATCGTCGGCCATCTCATCCAGCGCGTAGATTTCGCCCACCACCGGCACGAAATCGGTGTTGTGGGGATATTTGAATGCGCTATCGAAACTGGTCATATCCAGCAAATCGATGACGATGATATCCGAAAGATCCTGTGCGTGTTCTTCATGGAAACTTTCGTGGTCTTCGTGCTCCCGTCCCATTTCCCGCACCACTGCGATGCGCCCCCGCAGGATCTCGCGGGGGTGGGTGACAGCGACAGGATTGAGCAGCATCCAGTCGCCCACCTTGACGCGGCTGCCCAGGCGCGCGGTGGCGGGGTCCAGCCCGGCAGCAGCGTAGTCCAGCGCGCAGGTGACGGTCAGATGCTTGCTGTTTGCCGCCAGGCGCAGGCAGCGCAACGGCAGGCAGCGGCCCGTCTGCACGCGGCGGGCGAAGGGCAGCAGGAAGAGCGCCAGCTTTCCCTGCACCGAGGCGTGGTGCTCCATCCCCAGAAATTCATCCAGAGCGCGGGCCAGGTCGCGCAGCGGTTCGGCCTCGGCGACGGCGGCGAAGGGCAAGGGCGTCTTGATGAAGCCGGTCGGGCGCTTGGGATTCAGCCGCGCCTCGATGTGCTGCATGGCGCGTAGCCGGTGCAGGTGAAATGCCGCGAGCATCTGTCGGGTGCAACGGCGATAGCGCCGGGTCATGCGCGCATCTTGCGTCGCGGGCAGCGCGCCCCACGCGCCATAGGCATATTCCAGCGGGATATGCGAGTTGAATTGGCTGCGCTGTTCCACCCACACGCCGTCCTCACGCCGCGCCGCCCCGTCGAAGACGCGATCCCGAAATTCCTGGCGAAAGTTGTGGCGTTCATCTTGCCAGGCGAACCCGAAAATTGCCGCCACGTTATAGAGATTTTGGCAGGTCATGCCCAGGTTGCGCCGGTCACGAATCTCTTGCGCCAGGAAGGCGAACATCAACTCGTCTACGCCGCCGTTGGTGGTCAGCAGATCGTAAAAGGCCGGCACGGCGCACAGCGCGTCCATGTGGCGGCTGAGGGCGTCCAGCCAGATGCGCTGCTCAAAGGGATCGTAGAGATAGAAGTGCAATGGGCAGCCGGTGGGATCGCCGGCCACTTCCGGCAGCGCGGCCACGACATCGCGCACCAGGGCGAGCAGCACATGCTCCTCGTCGCGGTCGGTGGGCGGCCCGTCGCTGATGTGGACGAATGCGCGCTCGCCGCCGGGGCCGACCAGCCGCGCCCCTGCCAGATAGATGCGGTCGCGCAGGTAATCATGCTGCGCATCCAGAAAGATCTTGACGAGATAGGGATTCTCTTCATCTGAGGGCAACTGGCTGGGCGGGGCGTCCAGCAGGAAAGGGTAACTCTGGACGGCGGGATCGAAGCGGCGCAGGCATGCCCGCGCCCGTTGCACCAGGCGATCCAGTCGCGCGGCGACAACCTGATTGGCGTTCAGTGCCGCGACGATGCTTTCTTTGCCGGGCATGACGGGGAATGCCGCCCGTTCCGCTTCCACCGGTGGCAACTGCTTCAATTCCGCCAGATCGCGCAGCGTCTTCACGCCGGCAGCTTTCAACGCCTGGATGTCTGCGGCGCGGATGGTGGGGGTGAGTGCCACGTCTTGCCGTTCGGCGCTTTCGCGCAGGCACAGGCGGTTGAAGGCGCAACCGTCGCATTTGGGGCCGAGCGCATAGGGGATGTCGGCGATCGCCAGCGACGTGATGCGCGCCAGATCGCTTGTGGGGCCGTCGAAGAGGTGGTCCAGCACCAGATCATAGGGCGCGACCGCGAAGCGCAACGCCGGATCGCGGTAATCCGGCGGCGCGCCTTGCGCGTCGGGATGCAGGATCGCGCCGCTGATCTCGCCCAGCGCCAGCCCCGCCGAGCGCGTCATCTGGCGCAGCAGGCGCATATAAAACGCCACCTGCACGCGATATTCCACGTTGTCATGTGTGGATGACTTGACATCCATCACAGCCAGGTCGAACACGCCATCCGCTCGCCGCCGCGCGTGGATGATATCCGCGATGCCCAGGCAATCCCAGTCGCCAATCTGCCCTTCCAGCCGCGCCTGCGTCAAGAATGCGCTGCTGCCCGGCGCGATGGCATGCAGGGCCGCCACACTCGCCGTCGCCGGCTGGTTATTCAGATCGATCACCGGCCCCGGCAGCGTCGCCACGATCCGTGCCTCATACGCCTGCCCATGTTCGGCCAGCAAGGGGTTAAGGGGATCGGGCGCGACATCATAGCGCGCTGTGAGCCTCTTAGCCTCATCAGGATGCAGCACGAAGCGCAAAAACCGTCCGCAGCGTTCCATGCGGATGTAGCGGCTGACGGCGGTGGCGGAAATCGGTCGAGATGTGTCTGGCATGGGCCGGCCTCCATCATGAGTGGGCGCGGCATG
>JAJPKG010000265.1 GCA_021323815.1 Pseudomonadota bacterium | reverse complement strand
CTTTGACCGCGTGATGCCGCAGCCGAACCAGATCGATCGCCAGCGACCCGATGTGCAGGTGACGGCGGCGGATCTGCTGGCGGTGCCGCAAGGGCCGATCACCGAGGCCGGCCTGCGCACCAACGTCAGCGTCGGCTTGCAATATCTGGAAGCATGGATTGGCGGCAACGGCTGCGTGCCCATCAATAACCTAATGGAAGACGCTGCCACCGCCGAGATCTCTCGCGCCCAGGTATGGCAGTGGATTCGCCATCCGCAGGGGGTGTTGAACGACGGACGCAAGGTGACGGTGGAACTCTTTCGCCAGGTGCTGGCCGACGAACTGCGCGCGCAACGCGAGGTGCTGGGCGACACTACCTATGCACAACGCAACTTCGACGCCGCCAGCGAACTCTTCGACCGCATCACCACCAGCGACACATTCATCGACTTCCTGACGCTGCCCGGCTATTCGTTGCTGCCCTGACCGCACGAGGCGAGCGCGGAAACTCGCTCGCCTATGCCGCCTCGCGCACTTCCGCGAGAAGGGCGGTAACTCAACTTGCGTTGTCAATGCTGATCTGTCCCAGATCGCCGCCTTGCAGCGGTTGCAGGGTAATGCCATACAGCGGCTTGCCCGAAGCGTCCACCTGGGTAACATCGCCGTTCTTGCCCTGCCAGATGAGGATATATGCCACGCCGGGTTTCACTCCCTGAATGCTGAACGAGCCATCGTCGCCGGTCGTCGCTTGCAGCCGCGTCCCTTGCACCTGCAAGATGTGGAGTTGTGGCGTGAACTGCCAGGAACTGACCAGTGCCACCTCTTCGCCGGGCAGCGGCGCGCCATGCCAGGTCATATGGCCAGTGACAACCTGCGGCGCAGCCAGCGCCAGGGCGGCGCGGTCGCCATCGGCAGTTCCCGCTGCCAGTGTCGCCGCGCTTTGCCATTTCGCCCGCGTGCCAGCGAGATCGTGTTTGGCGAAGAGCGCCTGACCCCATACCCACAGCAGATGGCCCATCGCCGCCCGCGCCTGGTCATATTCCGGCCCGCTGGTGTGCGCCAGCGCAAGCTGAATTTCCGCCTGAGCCTGGGGAAAATCATGTTCGTCGGTGAAGACCTGGCCCCATTCCACGCGAGCGCGCAGGGCATCACTGATGCTGCCGACATGCGTGTAAAGCTGCACAGCGCGGGCATAATCGCCGCGATCTTCCGCCTGCTGCGCTTGCAAATAGGTGGCGGTGTGCGAGAAAAATACGCCGCCACCGCCCAACAGTCCCAGCGCCGCCGCCGCAAAGAGCGGTCCCACTGCGACGCGCATCGTCCGCTGCCAGCTCGCCAGCAGCAAGCCCACCAGCACGGTTGCTGCGGCACCAACAAACAGGGCTTTTGCGGCGGTGGTCAGCATATGCCCCCACACCACCTGGTCGCGCGCCAGCAGCCATGCCACCGCCAGCGTCAGTGCGGGAACCACCAGCCACCACACCGTGAATGATGCGCTCTGCGGCAGCTGTGCCGGCGTCGATTTCCATGCCGTCGGCGCGGATGGCGGCGCGCCCGTCACATGCGACGAGGTCAGCGGCGTGTAGCCCGGCGGCGATGCCCACGAAGGATGCGACGCCTGATACGCGCTGCCGCTGGCTGATGGATCGGTCGCGACCGACAGCAGCGGAGCGTGATCCACCAGGAAACCGCTGCTGCGCGGCTGGTGAGAGGGTGGCGGCGTCGCCTGGGGCGGCACACTGGGGGGTGGCACAGGGGGTGCTGATGTCTGTGCATAGGGCGAAGCAACCGCCACAGCGGGCTGTGCCGGCAATGGCTTGGCGCACCAGCCGCACTGGGCGGCGGTCGCGGGACACGGAAAATGGCAGTGGGGACAGCGTTGCATGACGGATGCGCAGCCTCCTTGCAAGGGGAATGATAACTGGATGCGTGCTGCACCCTCTTGTTCAACTATAGCGCAATGTCGCAAAATGCCTTCGCAAACGCTGCGCCAATGTGCTATGCCGATTGTGTGGTCCAGCGGCACGATCTGCGCCTTTTGCCGTATACTGAAAGAAACATTCATCTCTGATACGGCATCGTGACGCCGGCAGAATGGCGATGCGGAACGGAATGACCGGCGGCGGGCAAAAGGGAAGATGGGGCGAGGCATGCCATCGCCCGGAGAGCGCACGGTGAACTCTCCTATTGATGAAGGGCTGGGGGTGGGGCCAATGACGCAAACGACGGATGTGCAGACACCTGAAAGCGAGCAAGCAGAACGCGCGCTGCGCTGGGCGGAACGGCGCGACCGCATGGTGGTGGCGCTGGGCGCGACCGCGTTCGTCATCTTCGGCCTGTGGGTGCTCTCGCACATCGCCCGCGCCGCCATTTTGCTGGTGCTCGCCCTGCTGTTGGCCTATGCTCTGCTGCCGGCGGTGCGCTTCCTCACCCGCTACATGCCTCGCGCCCTGGCCTTGCTCATCACCTATTTGCTGCTCATCGGCGTGATCGGCGGCATCGGTTATCTGGTTGTCACCAGTGCCATCAACCAATTCACCACGCTGGTGCCGCTGGTGCAGCACTTCGTTGCGCCCGGGCCCAACGGCCAACCGTCGCAACTGGTGCAACTCCTCTTGCGCCTGGGCCTCACCAAAGCACAGATCGACTCGTTTGAAGCGCAGCTCGTTGCCGGATTGCAACAAGCCGCGCAAAGCGTCGTGCCGGTGGTAGAAGGCATCCTCAACAGCACGTTAGACGTGGTGCTGATCCTGATGCTCAGCATCTATCTCATCATCGACGGCGAGCGGCTGACACGCTGGCTGGTGGCGGAAACGCCGCTGGCCACGCGCCAGCGGGTCACATCATTCCTGACCACCCTACGTCACGTTGTCGGTGGTTACATTCGCGGCCAGTTGATCATGTCTTCGCTCATCGGTGCGCTGGTGGGCATCGGCATGTTGGTCCTGCGCGTGCCGGATGCCGCGCTGCTGGGCGTGCTGGCCTTCATCTTGGAATTCATCCCCATCCTGGGGACGCTGATTTCCGGCGCAGTCTGCGTGCTGCTGGCGCTCACGAATGGCTGGGTGTGGGCGCTGATCGTGCTGGGCTACTTCGTCATCGTCCACGTCATCGAAGGTGATATTGTGGGGCCGCGCGTCATGGGCAAAGCGGTGGGCATTCACCCCGCCGTCTCCATCATCGCCCTCATCGCGGGCGGGGAACTCTTCGGCATCCTCGGCGCGCTTTTCGCCGCCCCCGTCGCCGGCTTGATTCAGGCGTTTCTCGCTGATCTCTACCTGGAATGGCGCAAAGCCCACCCCGACCAGTTTCACACGCCTGAGCCAACAAGGTGAAGGGCTTCATCACCCCTCGCTCTGCACTGTTTTGCTTTCCTTCGCGCCGATATACTCTTTCACCTTCTCGGCGGCGTCACGCGTCATGCCCTCAACGGCGGCCAGGTCTTCCACGCTGGCGGCGGCGATGGCGCGCACCGAGCCGAAATGGCGAATCAGCGCCTTTTTGCGCTTGGGGCCGATGCCCGGCACTTCATCCAGCAATGACGTAAAGGTCTTGGTGGAGCGCACCTGGCGATGATAGGTGATGGCGAAGCGGTGCGCCTCGTCACGAATGCGCTGGATCAGGTATAACCCCTGCGAGCCGCGCGGCAGCACCAGCGGTTCCGGCTGGTGCGGCAGATAGATCTCCTCGTGCTCGCCGATGGCTCCGTGATCTTCTTTCGCCACGCCGATGAGCGGCACGTGGATGCCCAGTTCGTCCAGCACAGCCAGATCCGCGTTCAGATGGCCGCGCCCGCCGTCGATGATGATCAGATCCGGCATGGCGTGGAAGGATTCCACCGGGGATGCCTCACCGCCGCTTTCGCTTGCGATCACCTCAGACATGGTCGCGTCATCAGCGGCAGACTGCATGCGTTTGAAGCGGCGGCGCAACATCTCTTGATGGCTGGCGTAATCATCTGCGCCGGCAACGGATTTGATCTTGAAGCGGCGATAGTCGCTGTTCTTGGGCTTGCCGTTCTCGAAAACGACCATCGATCCCACATTCGCCGTTCCCTGGATGTTGGAGATGTCATAGCACTCAATGCGCTGCGGCGGCGCGGGCAGGTTCAGCGCCGCCTGCACCTCTTGCAGCGCCAGCGCCGTCTTTTGCGAATCCGACAGCCAGCGGATGCGCTCCATCTCCAGCGCTTCGCGGGCATTTTGCGCCACCATCTCCACCAGCCGCACTTTGTCGCCGCGCTTCGGCACCGTCAGCGTCACCGTGCCCCCGCGCCGCTCGCGCAGCCATGCTTGCAGCTCGGCCATGTCATCCGGCTCGTGCTGCACAATCACTTCGCCGGGAATCGCCGGAGCCTGACTGTAAAACTGTTGCAGGAATGACGCCATGATCTCGCCCGCACCGGCCTCGCGCGTGCCTTTCAGAGTGAACGATTCGCGCCCGGCCAGCTTGCCGCCCCGGAAAAAGAACACCTGCGCGCACGTTTCATCATCCGCCGAGGCCAGCGCAATGACATCTTGATCCATCGTGCTGGTGGTGTTGATAATCTTTTGCTTTTCCAGCAATTGTTCCACCGCCTCGATGCGGTCGCGCAGCGCCGCCGCCCGCTCAAATTCCAGATTTTCCGCCGCAGCGTCCATCTCGCGCCGCAGGTCATCCAGCACCGCCTCGTGCTTGCCTTCCAAGAACAAGAGCACCTGGCGGATGATGGTGTCATATTCCTCGCGCGTCGCCTTCGCCACGCACGGTGCCACGCAGCGATGAATGTAATATTGCGTGCAGGGGCGCGGCAGCAATTTCTGCTTCCACTCTTTTTCTCCCTCTCCAGCTTTGCCGGGGGGTGGGGCCGCCCAGTGCGAGGCATCATAGCGGCACGTGCGAAACGGAAAGATCTTATTCAGCAGATCCAGCGTGGCGTCCACTGCGCCGGCGTTGGTGTAGGGGCCGAAATAGCGGTTGCCGTCTTGCCGGAACGAACGCACCCGATACACGCGGGGAAAATCTTCCGTCAGCGACACCTTGATGTAGGGATAATTCTTGTCATCGCGCAGGCGCACATTATATTTCGGCTGGTGACGCTTGATATATTCGTTTTCCAGGATGAGCGCTTCGATGGCGCTGCCAACGACAATGAACTCGATGCTGGCGATGTGGCTGACCAGCGCCCGGTTTTTCGGGCTGAGATCCGCGCCGGGCTGAAAATAGTGATGCACGCGACTGTGCAGCGAGGTCGCCTTGCCAACGTAGATGATCGTCCCGTCCTCATCGCGATAGATATAGATCCCCGGCTTGTGGGGTAAATTCGCCAGCGTCGCCTGCATCTGCTCGTTCATGGCGCTTAGTTGATCCTTTGCCGAAAAGTCTCAGCTTCTTGACCCGGAGCCGCATCCGGGGATATTATAGCCCCAAAGTGTATTATCGCAGATAATCCCCCATCCCTGCGCACCGGAAGCGCGGCGACGGGCGGTGAAGGAGTGGCATTTTCCTATGCCGAAGACGAAAGCGAAAAAGGTTGCTACCCGGCAGGCGATTCGCATCCAGCAAGCGCACGCAACCCCCATTGTGCCCACCACCGAAGTGGTGCGCAAAGCCGCGCAGAAACGCCGTCAAAAGACGGGCCTCGCTGGCTTTGTGAGCGAATTTCCCTGGCTGAGTGGCATTTTGTCCGTTCTTGTCGTGGCCGGCCTGCTCAGCGTCCTCTATTCCAATCACCTGCTGTTCTTTGCCGGTGCCGCCTCGGTGGACCCCTGCGCGTGGGCCAAACATTCGTCCAGTCCTGCCCCTGCCGGCGCGAAGATCGTCCGCAGCTATGATTCCGCGCCGCCCGCGTGCGTCACCACCTCCGGCCTCTATGAAGCCACCATTCATACCGCGCGCGGTGATATTGTGCTGGTGTTGGATCAACAACTCGCGCCGATCACCACGAACAATTTCGTCTTCCTCGCCACGCATCATTTCTATGACGGGCTGACGTTCCACCGCGTGGAAAAGGGCATCTTGCAGGGCGGCGACCCCTATAGCGCGAACCCGGCGGACGCTGCCAAAGTCGGTACCGGTGGACCAGGATATACCATCCCCGACGAATATCCCAAGGGGTCAACCGTCTATGCCCTCGGCAGCCTCTCGATGGCGAACGCCGGCCCAGGCACAACCGGCTCGCAGTTCTTCATCGCCACTGCCAATGACACCTATTTGCAGCCGAAATATAACTACTTCGGCCACGTCACCCAGGCCACCCTGCCCATTGCGCAAAAGATGCAAAAGGGTGACAAGATCCTCTGGATCACCATCAGTTACGATCCGAACGGCGCACCCGGCGGCGCGTAAACCGCCGCGTTGACCCACCTGGGCCACGCGCTTCACAAGACATCCGCAGTGTGTTATCATCGCCTGCGGATGTCTTTTTCTCAGGATCATGCTGGAGAACGGGATGCAGTGATGCGCAAAGGCCGCTATTTTGACGACTTTGATGAGACGGAGGAACGCCCGTCCGCCACGCCGAGCAAGCTGATATCGCGCCCAGTGCCGTCGGTCATTGACACCTCAGCCGTCAGCGCGGTGCGCCCGTCGCGGTTGCGCGAGGCAGAGCCGGAAGCGCACCGTCGGTTCTCGCGGCGCGATCTGCTGAGTTGGGGCGGTGCGGCGCTGGCCGCTGCGGTTGGTTTGGGGGCCATCAGCCAGACAAAGCAAGCCAAACAAGCGTTCGCCGCCATCACGCACCAGTCGCCCGCCACGCCTCAGCCGGCTTCCGGCGCGGCACATCCCGGCACGCACCTGCCCTTCGGCTATTTCCACGCCTTCTTCGAGGTTAACTCGCCCGATGAGGTCGATGCCGCCGCCGCGCTGGGCATCAACTATACCATCACGTATTATCAGGTTTCGTGGGATTCCGCGAACCCCGACACCGCCATCGGCAAGGCACTGTTGCGGCACGGCATGAAAACCTTCGTCAATCTGGAATATCCCTTCCTCAAATGCCCCGACGGCTATGGCCATGTCAGCGACCTGGAAACGATCAAGAATCTGGTGGCGCGGTTCAAGGACAGCCCCCTGACGGCAGGCTATTGGATCAAAGACGACGACTGCACCTATGTAGGCGATGAAGCCGTTGCGCTGGTCGGCCTCTATAACATCATCCGCGAGATCGATCCCGACCCCACGCACCTGATCATGCCTGGCTTCGGTGACGCTGGCTCGGTCTATCGCAACTACGCGCACGGCTGCGCCGATCTCATGGGCTTCTATCCCTACCCGGCCTATAGTCGTGGCCCGGCCATTGAGGTGCCGGAGATGCTGCGCACAGTGCGCGAGCGCACGCCCCCCGGCGCAACGCCGCCGCCCTTCATGGGCATCTATCAAGACTTCGCCACGCCGCCCATCCGTCCGGTTTTGCCGGTCTCGAACGTCATCCAGCAGGTAAAAGCGTATATGGATAACGGCGCGTCGGGCATCGCCGGTTTCGGTTGGGAAGCGCCCAATGAAACACACGTCGCCGGCAACGATGCTACGTTGCGCCAAGCCATCGGCGCTGTCACCCAATGGCTTGGCCAGAATGGCTATGGCACGCCGCCCACCCATTAGCCGGCTAGTTTCCCGGCACCGGACCGGGGCAGAGATAGTTCCCCATCGGGGGCACCTGGCCGGATTCCTCTGGCAACTTGCAGTTATCCGCCGACCAGAAACGGATCACTTGCTCCGGCAAGACGGCCAGCGCCGCGATGATGGGAGCGAAGAAGTGCAACTGATCGCCTTGCACCATCACCCCCACCTGAAACTGATAGATCCCGGCGCGCTGCGGGGAAATGGCGATATCCAGCAGGGTCGTCGCACCATAGGGCGCGTAGGGCGTGATGACGACGGGACCAGCGCTCTGCTGCGCCTCACTGGTCATCCCCAGTTGCAGCGGAATGACCAGACCATCCGGCAAATTCCCCATCAATTTCACCGGATATCCATAGGTGATGGGGGGATCATCGCTCAAGTTGCAGGCACCATCCGTCACAATGCCGGTGGCCTTTGAGAAGACGCGGGTATCACAGGCGGCAACGGCATCGGGAATTGTTGGAGCCTGCGGCGCAAAGTGCACCAGGCGCAGTTCCACCGCCTGAAGCGTTTCCGGCGTGGAGGTCGGATTCGCCAGCGTCACCAGCAGGTTGATGGGGTTTCCGCTGATAAAGATCTCGTTGGACGCCTGGGGCATGGTCAGGGGGAAATCGGCGGCGGGCTGCGGAACGTCGGGCAATTGGCGTGGCATCTGCATCTGCCCGGCAGAGTTGAGGCGCGCAATCGCTGGCGCGCAGATCATCCCGTCCGGTGCGCACTCCACCAGCGGAGGCAAAGGGAGGGCGGTTGGTGATGGCGTGGGACTCGGCGGCGCGCTCGCAACCGCCCGGTTCCCGCATCCCATGCACGCCAGCGCGAACACACCACATAGCAACCATCCCACGCCCCACCTGATGCGACCAATCATCTTTGCGCTTCCCCCTCGCACTGGACACGGTCAAGCCTGCTCTGATGCTTTGATGATATCACGCAGCCACGCGCTATTGTGTTGCATGCATATCTTACCTGTTTGGCATTTGCTCTCTCGCTGTGCTATTGGGGAATATGATAGCACGCGGGCGACTTTCAGGAGCAGTGTGGCATACTGAAAACCACAGGAGGCGATGCCATGCTGGATGAGACGATTTTGACGACGGCACTGGCGGCGGCGAGCAGCGCGGGGGCGGTCTATGCCGAGGCACGTGGGGTGGATGGGCGGCAAGCGGTGGTGGCGGCGCGCGACGGCGCGGTAGATAACCTGAACGAGCAGCGCGACACCGGCTGGGGCATTCGTGTGGCCGTGCAGGGGGAGCGCGGCGGCGGTTGGGGCTTCGCCTCAACAGCCCAGTGGGATGCTGATAGCGCGGCGGCGACGGCGCAACTGGCAGTGGAGATCGCGCGGGCCAGCGCGTCAATTAGCCCTGCACCGCTGCTGCTGGATGACCTGCCGACTGCTCAGGGGGAATATGCCACCACCTTGCAGCGCGATCCCTTTGACGTGCCGGTGGCGGAACAGATCGATCTCGTCCGCGAGGCGACGGCGCGCATGCGTGCAGCGAATCCGCGCATCGTGGCGGCGAGCGGCAGCGTGCATGCCTGGCGCACCGAGAAGCGTTTCATCAATTCATTAGGGGCGAACCTGCGGCAAACCATCATCGAGGTTGAGGGCAATCTGCAAGCCTACGCCCAGGATGACAGCGGCTATACCTATCGCCGCAGCCTGGATAACATGCATCAGGCGGGCTGGGAGTTCATCGAGGGGATGCGGCTGCGCGAGGAAGCGGAGCGCGTGGCGCACGAAGCCGCCGCGCTGGTGGTCGCGCCCTGGGTGAGCGAAGGGCCACAGGCGGTGGTGCTGGGAG
>JAJPKG010000174.1 GCA_021323815.1 Pseudomonadota bacterium | reverse complement strand
CGGCTATCTGCCCTTGCGCGCCGCCATAGCCGCGCACCTGGGCGAGTCGCGGGCGGTGCGCTGCACGGCGGAACAGGTCTTGATCATCTCAGGTGCGCAGCAGGGATTGGATCTAGCGGCGCGGCTGTTACTCGATCCTGGCGATCCGGCATGGATTGAAGATCCCGGCTATAGCGGGGCGCGCGGAGCGCTCACCGCCGCTGGCGCACGTTTAGTTCCCGTGCCGGTGGATGCAGAAGGCATTGATGTCGCCGCCGGCACGGCGCGCGAGCCGGCAGCGAAGCTCGTTTACGTCTCGCCCTCGCATCAATTTCCCACTGGGGTCATGCTCAGCCTGAAGCGCCGCCTGGCGCTGTTGGATTGGGCGGCGCGGACACATGCCTGGGTGCTGGAAGATGATTATGACAGTGAATATCGCTATGCCGGTCGCCCGCTGGCTGCGCTGCAAGGGCTGGATGCCGCCGGGCGGGTGATCTATATCGGCACGTTCAGCAAAGTGCTGTTCCCTTCGCTGCGCCTGGGCTACCTGGTGGTGCCGCCGGATCTGGTACCAGCCTTCACCGCCGCCCGCGCCCTCATCGACCGCCACTCACCCACCATCGAGCAAGCCATTCTGGCGGATTTCATCGCAGAAGGCCATTTCGCCCGCCACATCCGCCGCATGCGCGCGCTCTACGCCCAGCGTCAGGCGAGCATGCTCAGCCTAAGCCGCGAGATCCTGGGCGATCTGCTGCCGCTGGAAGCCGCCAACGCCGGCTTGCAACTGGTTGGCCACCTGCCGGATGACGTGGACGATCGCGCCATTTCGGATCGCTGCGCCGCTGCTGGCATCAGCGCGCCGCCGCTCTCAGCCTTCGCCCTCAGCGAGCATCCGCGCCGGGGGCTGTTGCTGGGATACGCTGCCTTCCCCGAAGAAACCCAGCGCCGGGGATTGCAGAAGCTTGCCCGCGTGCTGCGTGAGTTTCGCCGCCAGTGATCCAATTCCGATCTCATGCCCCAGAATAACGGGTTGAGATGTTTCTGCAATGGTTGCCCCAGCGTTGAGATGATGGACGCCGCATGGGACGAGTTTGATCCGGGGGAATGATCGGATTATAGTCCTGGCAGGTCTTGCAATAAGACTTCAAAAACCAGGCGCGGGTTGGCGTTCTGGTCAAGCTGTTCCAGTGCCCGAACCAGCGAGCGCACGAAGCGCCCTGCCGCCGCTGCTCCCCAGGCTTTGGCCTGCGCCTCGATGCCCGCGCGGTCGTCGGCGTGGCGAATGATATCCGGCGCGCCATAAGCCGTCAGGGCGACATCACGCCACCAGGGCAGCCACAGTTCGATGGTACGCTGCGCCGTCTCTTTATTCGCCGCCAGCTTTGCCGCCTGAGCGATGCGCTCGGCCCGCGAGGCACGGGTGAGCGCCGCCAGATCGCGCAGCAGTTGCCGCCGTTCGGCCAGCGCATCGGGGTCATCCAGCGCGCTGATGGCCCAGCCGGGGCAGCCGCCACTGAGGGTCGCCAGTTCGCGCGCCTGACCGGCGTCGATCTCATGGCGCGTCATCAACGCCTCGGCCAATTCTTGCAGCGCAACGGGGACGAGCGCCACCTGCTGGCAGCGCGAGATGATTGTCGGCAGCAGCAGATCCGCGCTGGCACAGGTCAGCAGGATCATCGCGGTCGGGGGCGGTTCTTCCAGCACCTTCAGCGACGCCTGAATGCCCTGGATGGTCATCTGCTCAAAGTCGGGGATGATGATGATGCGCTTGCGTCCCTCAGTCGGCTTGAGCGCCACGTCTTCGATGATCTCGCGCACCTGCTCGATGGAATAATGCTGGCGATCTTTGGGCAGCGCGATGCGCAGCACGTCGGGATGATTGCCGTGCGCCACCTTGCGACAGGCCGCGCATTCCCCGCACGCCGCGCCGCTGCCCTCAGGGCGCACCTCGCACTGGATCGCCTGCGCGAACGCCAGCGCCAGCGTGCGCTTGCCGATCTGATCCGGCCCCGTGAACAGATAGGCGTGGCTGACCTGTTCGGTGGCGATGGCGCGTTGCAGCCAGCCCACCATGCGCGCATTCCCGATGAAATCGCCCAGCATTATCGTATCCTTCGCTGAATCATCCCATCTATGATACCATCTCAGCGATGGCGCATAGGGCTTCTGTCGGGGTGGCAACGCGCCGGAGCATCTGCACAGCGGCTTCTGCCAGGAAGCCATGCGCGACCATATGCCGGAAAAGATGCATCAAGGGGTCGTAATAGTCGGATGGATCGAGGATGACGAGGGGTTTGGCATGCTGCTCAAGCACACGCGTCGTCATCACGGTACACAATTCATCCAGCGTGCCAATGCCGCCGGGCAAGATGATGAAAGCATCGGCGTGCTCTTCCATCCACGCCTTGCGCAGGTGCATATCAGGCGTGATGATGGTGCGCGTCGAATGCTCGCTGGTCAGCCCCGCCGCGTCCATGAAGGTCGGCAACACGCCGATGGATTCTCCCCCGCCCGCCACGACGCCCGCGCACACTGCGCCCATCAGGCCGTTGCGCCCCGCGCCATAGATCAACGTCGCGTGGCTGGCGGCGAGCGCCAGGCCCAGATCGCGCGCCAGATCGCGGAAATCCGCTACGCCGGGGTTCGCGCCGCAAAAGACCGCGACCGCGCGCCCGGTGAGATCAGGCAGTGTGGACGGGGAAGGTTGCATGGTCATGGAGCAATGGTCTCGCTATCACCAGAAATCGCCGGAGGTGAAATGTTGCTGAGCGATTCACGCTCCGTCACCTGATCCTATTCTATCGACTGCGGCGAGAATTTGAAAAGAAGAGCGGGCGAAAGATTGAAACATCCAATCTAGCTTTCGGGTCGTATCATAAGATACAATGGGAAAACCCGCCGTTCTGTCACCATTGGAGAAAACCGCATGATTCCAGTCCTCGTCGTCACCAACGATCCCGCGCCGGAACGCCACCCGTTGGTGCAAGGACTGCGCGCTTTGCCCGCATTGGCGGTGCAGATCGCGCCCGGCATGGATGCCGTGAACCGCTTCGATTCAGCGGGCGTGGTGGTCGCCTTGCTCGATCCCGCGCATCCTTATGCGCCGCTCGTTTCCGGTCGGGCAGCCCAGCTGCTGGCGCATGTGCGCGCAGGTGGGGGACTGGTGATCGCCGGTGGAACGCTCTCAGCCTGGAAAGAGCATCACGAGCTGCTGAGCGCGCTGGGGTGCTCCGTTGGCTGGCAGGTCACGCCGCGCTGCGAGATCATCGCTGAAACGACCGAGCGCGATCCCCTCACGCGCCGGCTGGACGCAAGTTTCGCCATAGATGACCAGGTAGCGCTCTTTGACGACGCGCCGGAAGATGCCGTGCCGCTGCTGATCACCAGCTGGCGCTATCGCCCCTTTACCCTGGCATATCGCCTGACAGTGGGCGCGGGAACAGTGATTGTCATGCCAATGGGTCAGGCGCTCGCAGCATGGGGGCAGCCAAATCTCGTTCAGTTCGCGGCGCGAGCGGTCGGCGCGGCAGCGGGGCAGCGCGAGGACAAGCCCATCAACGTGGCGATGATCGGCTATGGCGCGATTGGGCGCGAGCATGGCACGGCCATCAGCCACGTGGCGGGGCTGCATTACGCCCTGGTATGCGACCGCATGGCACTGCGACTGGCCGAGGCGCGCACCGTGTTCCCCGCCGTCCGCACCTGCGCCAATCCGGTGGATGTCGCCAACGACGACGCAATCGATGCCGTCATCATCTCCACGCCGCCCAACTCACATGCCGCCATCGCGGAACAGATGTTGCGCGCCGGCAAGCACGTCATTCTGGAAAAGCCCTTTTGCCTGACGCACCGCGAAGCCGATCATCTCATTGAGCTGGCCGCAAAGCAAGGGCGCGCTCTGACGGTCTATCAATGCCGCCGCTGGGATCCCGATTACCTGGCCATCAAAGAAACCATCGCCAGCGGGACCATCGGGGATATCTTCTACCTGGAGGCGTTCATCGGCGGCTTCGCGCATCCCTGCCACTACTGGCACTCCGATGCGGATATATCAGGCGGCGCGATCTATGACTGGGGATCGCATTATCTGGACTGGATCTTGAACCTGGTGCCTGACGCGGTGACGCAGGTGCGCGGCACCGAGCACAAGCGCGTGTGGCACGACGTCACCAATGCCGATCACACCAACGTGCATCTGCAATTCGCCGACGGGCAGGAAGCGGTGCTGGTGCAGAGCGACATCGCCGCCGCGCTGAAGCCGAAGTGGTATATTTTAGGCACGCGCGGAGCCATCGTCGCTGAATGGCGACACACGGCGGTGGCGTCGCGCAAGTGGTCGGGCGATCTCATCGAGGAACGGCTGGCACCCTCTGAGGCGCTGCCGGTCGTGACCGTGCATGAGCGCGGGGCAAACGGCAAGGTTCACGCCCGCACGCTGGCACTGCCGGAGCCGCCACCTTTCGCGTTTCATCGCAACTTCGCCGATCACCTGCACAACGGCACGCCGCTGGCGGTGACACCGGAATCCGCCCGCCGCAACGTGGTGGTGATGGAAGCAGCGCGCCGTTCGGCGGCTGAAAACGGCGCAAGCATCGCCGTCTCAATCTAAGAGGGAATTATCTATGGAATATCGCTCGCTGGGCAGAACGGGCTGGAACATCTCAACCATCGGTTTCGGCGCATGGGCCATCGGCGGCGACGCCTGGGGCAGCACCGATGACCAGGCATCGCTGGATGCCCTGCGTCGCGCATTAGATCTGGGTGTCAACTTCATCGACACGGCGGATGTCTATGGCGACGGCCACTCGGAACGCCTGGTGAGCCAGGTGCGCAAAGAGCGCAGCGACCGCATCTATATCGCCACCAAAGCCGGTCGCCGGCTGCCGAAACAGACGCCGGAAGGCTATAACCGCGCAAACCTGACGGCATGGGTTGAGCGCAGCCTGCGCAACCTGGACACCGAGGCCATCGATCTGCTGCAACTGCACTGCCCGCCCACCCAGGTCTATCACATGCCCGAAGTCTTCGCCATCCTGGACGATCTGGTGCAGGCCGGCAAGCTGCGCTATTACGGCGTCAGTGTGGAGCGCGTGGATGAAGCCCTGGCCGCGCTGGCACATCCCAACGTGCAGAGCATCCAGATCATCTTCAACATGTTTCGCCTGAAGCCGGCGGATGAGTTGTTCGCGCAGGCGCAGGCAGCGGGCGTGGGCATCATCGCCCGCGTGCCGCTCGCCAGCGGGCTGCTTTCCGGCAAGCTGCGCGCCGACACGACCTTTGCCGAAACCGATCACCGGCGCTATAACCGGCACGGCGAGGCCTTCGACGTGGGCGAGACGTTTTCCGGCGTGGACTACGAGACGGGATTGCAGGCGGTGGAAGAGCTGCGCCCGCTGGTGCCGCCGGGCGCGACGCTGGCGCAATTCGCCCTGCGCTGGATCGCCATGTTCCCGGCGGTGACAACGGCCATCCCCGGCGCAAAGACGCCCGCCCAGGCGGAAGAAAACGTGCGCGCGCTGGATCTGCCGCCCCTCGCGCCTGAAACCATGCAGCGCGTTCAGGATGTGTATGATCGTTACTTGCGGGCAACGATTCATCCGCAGTGGTAGATAGCAAGATAGGATGCTGAAACGATGTTGAACGTAGGTGACGCCGCCCCACCCCTTACCTTGCCGGATCAAGACGGCAACCCGGTCGCGCTGGCGGATCGGTGGCAGGCACAGCCGACCATGCTGGTATTTTTGCGGCATTTTGGCTGACCACACTGCCGCGCGCATGCGGCGCAGTTGCGTCGCGACAAATCGATCTATGACGCCGCAGGCTTGCAGATCGTCCTCATCGGGATGGGAACGCCGGAACAGGCACGCCAGTTCCAGCGCAGCCTCGCTCTGCCGTTCACCATCCTGTCGGATCCCGGCAAGCAGAGCTATCGCGCCTTTGGCTTGACGCGCCGGTTGAACCTGGCCCGCGAGCTCAACCCGCAAAGCCTCAGCCGTTTTGTGACCGATGTGGCGCGTTACGGCGTCGCGCGCACGGATCAGGATGTCATGCAGCTTGGCGGCGTCTTCGTGGTGGACCGCGCAGGCATCGTGCGTTTCGCCTTCACCGCCTTGCGCGCTTCAGATCGACCATCGACAGATGAAATCATAACAGCCCTGCGGTGATGAAGAACGGCCTTCGCGTCCTCCTCCTTTTCGCCTGCGCTTTCCCTTGCCTGGCAGCCATGCATGAGATATAATACAAGAATGCGGCGTGTCATGGGCAGACAAGGAAGGGGAACGCGATGGCAAATGCAAATGAGGTGCTTGATGTAGGCTTCATTCCGGCAGACGAGCAGGCGACGCTCACCATCGCCGCGCTCAACCAGACGTTACGCGCCGTCCAGCAGGCGACGTATATGACGGCGGCGGCATCGCTGGGGCGGGCGGAACTGACGGCGGCGCAACGGCGCGAATATCAACTCACCGTCATCGACATCCGGCGCGGCAGCCTGTGGGTGATCCTGGGGATGCTGGGGCGCAACGTGGCCGACGCGGTGGCAAAAACCGCCGTCGAGACGGCCATCCAACCGTTGCTTAAACGCCTGCAAACGCTGTTGGGCAAGCCGGAAGCGCAAAGCCCCATTGACGCGGCATCGCTGCAAAGCCTGGTGACGCTGGCCAAAACCGCCGCCGACAACCATATGAACATCGAATTACAATCCGGCAGCTTGCGATTCAGCGCGTCGCCCGCCGCCTATGCGCGGCTGCGCCAGGTGCAAGTCATCTATCGCGGGGCCACCATCGAGATCCACGGCATCGTCAGCGAGATCTCGCTCAAACGCAACACCCTCACCCTAGATACCGTGCGCAACAACGCCTCGGTTGTGTGTCGCTATTCTCCCCAACAGGCGCTGATCATCCGCGAGGTGGTGCTCATCGGTCGCCCGCTGACCGTGCGCGGCGTTGCCGTGTGGACCGGCGAGCAGATCTCCCCCGACCAGCCCGACGCCATCGAGATCGAAGCGCTCATCGACGAAACCGGCGTGCCGCTGCCGTTGCCGCCACCGGATGAGACGAGCGCGCCCAGCGGCGAGTAAAGACCCCCTGGGCTGCATCCGTCGCACATTTGCAAACTCTGTTTGGTTGCAAATCCTCTTTGTCATTATCGTCTCGCCTAAAATGTGAAGGAACAATCCTTTATGCGGCCTGTGCAAGCGATCGTCCAGCCGCTTATGTTGTTTCGCCGCCATCGCTCTGCTGGCGCGCGTAATCGCCGCTTTTGCCGCCTGACTTGCGTTCCAGGCGAATCTCGCCGATGACCATTGCGCGGTCGAGCGCCTTCGCCATATCATAGATCGTCAGCGCGGCCACGCTCACCGCCGTCAGCGCCTCCATTTCCGCGCCGGTCTGGCCGATGGTCTGCGCTGTTGCGGTGATGGTGATGGCGCTCGCCGCGTCATCGAAGGCGAACTCCACCGCGACGCTGCCCAGCGCGATCTGGTGGCACAGGGGGATGAGGCGCGGCGTTTCCTTCGCCGCCATGATCCCCGCCACGCGCGCCACCGCCAGCGCGTCACCCTTCGCCAGCGCGTTCGCCCGCAGGGCTGCCAGCGTCGCCGGTGCCATCATCACCCGGCCAGATGCCACCGCTATGCGCGCCGTTGCCGCCTTGCCGCTGACATCCACCATGTGCGCCTGCCCGGCATCATTCACATGCGTCAGGCGCGGTGGCCGCTCATCGTGTGTCGCCATAGCATCGCTCCTCCAACCCGCATTGTAACAGATCGTGAGATCGATAAACAGCTCCCCATCAACTGGCGTGTGGCAACTGCTGATCGCCGCCGGCGCGAGCGGGATGAGGAATATTCAGCCCGCGCCGGATCTCGATGAGGTGAACAATGCCGTCGCGGCTGAGGATGCCGAGCAACTGGCCGTCGAGATCCACCACCGGCAAGATGTCGCGTTCGTGGCCGACCATCAGCGGCAGCGCATCGTTGAGACTTTGCCCCGGCGCAACGGCGCGCAACTGATCCGCCGGGACCATCGCCTGCCCCACCGTCACCTGATTCCACTGGTCGCGTGGATAGTGGCGGATCTCGGCCAGCGAGATGATGCCGGCAAAGCGGCCCATCTGCGTCACCGGCACCGTGCGCGCGCCGGTCGGCAGCAGCACGCCGTCCACCAGTTGCTCTAATGTGCGATTCGCTTCCACAGTGGCATAGGCCGGCTGCATGGCCTGCCCCACCGTCACCCCGCGAAACATCCCTTCCAGCATGGATTGCATGTTGGCGGTGCGAGCGGCATTCAACAAAAACCAGCCGATGAAGCCGATCCAGATGCCGCCGAAGATGTTGCCGCCGAACACCTCCAGGATGCCCGCCAGAATGAACAGATACGCGACGATCTGCCCGATGATGGTGGAAGCTTGTGTCGCCGCGCGCAGATTGCCCGTCGCGCCCCAGATGATCGACCGTAGCACGCGCCCGCCGTCCAACGGGAAGCCGGGAATGAGATTGAAGATCCCCAGCAAGATGTTGGTGACGCCCAGATAGCTCAGCAGAGCGTCCAGCGCGCGGATGCCGGGCAGCACTGCCGCGATGAGCAGCGAGACGATGCCGATGATGATGCTGACGAGCGGTCCCACGATCGAGAGCTGAAATTCCGCCCCCGCTGTGCGTGGCTCCTGTTCCAGATTTGAGACGCCGCCGAAGATGAAGAGCGTGATGCTATTGACCGGCAAACCCTTCGCTCGCGCCACCAGCGAATGCGCCAGCTCGTGCAGCAGCACCGAAACGAACAGCAAGATCGACGCGACAAAGCCCAGACCGATATAAGCAGTGGTTCTCAGACCTGGAATGGTCGTGGGGAACCAACTGGTCGCCAGCGAGATCGTCAGCAGCACCAGGATGATGAGCCAGCTCGCGTTGATCTCGATGCGAATGCCGCCGATGCGCCCAATGGAAAATGATCCCGGCATGAGATATTCCCTCCTCACAATTGGCACGTGTGATAACAGCATCGCATGCCGGCATGCAGCCTTGCCAGACGATGGCTCCATGCTGTTCCCAACATGCGATCAGGCGAATGCTGCGCAACAATGCTGCCAGATACGAAAGAGCTGCATGCCGGGCGCTCACCGCATGGCGCGAAAAGATCTGCCCGCGTCTGTTAGCCAGGGACGCGAAATGCGATAACCAGCAACATTGACACTGCGGATCAGGCGGGGCTACAATGAGGAAAAGTCTCATGCGGGAACAAGGGCGTTCCGTGTGCATGCCCCCTCCCCTCCCGCTTTTCCCCAGATCTGGAGGAATCCGACGTTGAAAATCGTCGTTTGCATGAAAGAGACGCCGTCCACCGAGGTTCCCAAGAGTCTCGGCGCGGATATGCGTCTGGTGCGCAACCCCAGCGACACGATCATCAACCCGTTCGACGAATATACCATTGAGGAAGGGCTACGCCAGCAAGAAAAGCTGGGCGGCGATGTCATCATCCTGACGATGGGACCTGGCACGACCAACGACCCCATGCGCCGCGCGCTGGCGATGGGCGCGACCAGCGGCGTGCTGGTGAGCGATCCCGCGCTGGCCGGCTCCGACGCGGTGGCGACGGGCCGCGTGCTGGCGGCGGCGCTCAAAAAACTGGAAGCCGATCTCGTCCTCTTCGGCCAGTCCTCGGCAGACGCCTATGGCGGCATTGTGCCGAGCATCACGGCGGAATTCATGGGCATGCCGCTGCTTTCCTATGCCACCAAAGTCGAGGTCGCGGGCAACAACGTCACCATTGAGCGCGAGGCCGAGGTGGGCTATACCACAGCGACCGCGCCCCTGCCCGCGCTGGTGAGCGTGGCGAAGGCCATCAATAACAATCCGCGCTACCCGTCGATGAAGGGCATTATGACCGCCAAGAAGAAGCCCATCGAGACGTGGACCCTGGCAGATCTGGGGCTGGATGCCGCCCAGGTGGGCGCGGGCGCGGCTAAGGAGCGCGTGACGGGCGCGACGCCGGTTTCCACGCAGCGCCGCCGCGAGATCTATAACGGCAGCGCGGGCGCAGCGCAACGCATCTTCGAGTTCCTGGTCGAAAACAAGATCATCTAGGAAGGGAGCGAGGCAGACAATGACAAACGACATCTGGGCCGTCGCCGACATCGAGGGCGGCAAGCTCAAGAGCATCTCGCTCCAACTGGCGAGCAAAGCCGCGCAACTGGCCGCCGCGCTGGGCGGGCAGTCCGCCGCTGTCGCGCTGGGCAAGGGCGCGCAAGAGGCCGCAGCGGCGCTGGGCGCGACGGGCGTGAACGCCGTGCTGGTGAGCGATGATGCGGTGTATGATGCGTATCTGGCACAGCCGGCAACCGACGTGCTGGCACAACTGATTCAGCAGCGCCAGCCCAAAGCGGTGTTGTTGCCCGCGACGGTGACGGGGCGCGATGTGGCGGGTCGCCTGGCCGCGCGCCTGGGCCTGGGCGTGGAATATAACGTGACGGCGGCTGACGTGGCCGACGGCGAGATCGCGATGGTAGTTCCGGCTTTCGGCGGGCAACTGAACGTCAATGCAACCTTCGCTGGCGATGGCACGCGGTTGATCGTGGCGCGGCAAAATGCTTTCGCCATTACCAAGACCGGCAGCGGCGCGACCACCGAAACCATCCCTGCGCCCGCCGCTCCGGCGAACGGAGCGAAGGTGAGCGGCCCCTTCGGCACCGAGGGCGCGACGGAAGAAGGTCACATGACGACCGTCAACGGCCATCCGCAATATGTGCCGCCGCCGAGCCGATCGAATGTGGAAGAAGCAGCCATCATCGTTTCCGGCGGGCGTGGCGTCGGCGGACCGGAAGGGTTTGCCGACCTCGACGCGCTGGCAAAGGCGCTGGGCGGCGCGGTCGGCTCCTCGCGTCCGGTGACGGATGACGAATGGCTGCCGCATCACCACCACATCGGCCAGACGGGCCGCACGGTGAAGCCGGAACTGTATATCGCGTGCGGCATCTCCGGTGCAGTGCAGCACCAGGCAGGCATGCAGACCAGCAAATATATCATCGCCATCAACAAAGACAAAGACGCGCCGATCTTCACCTTCTGCGATCTCGGCGTCGTCGGCGACCTGAAGGTGGTCATCCCTGAATTGACCAAGCTCGTCGAAGACTACAAGGCGAGCCACTAAGGAATGGGTGAAAGGACGAGACACGAAGAACGCGAAGTCTGGGAAGGACGCGAAGGGGTTTCATATGACGAGCCAATGGTGGCTCAGGTAAAATGGGATAAAATCCTTCGTGACCTTCGTCCCCTTCGTGACCTTCGTGTCTCGTCTGTCTAGAAACGGAGTGGTGCCATGCTCTTTCATGCACCTGACATCATGCCCACGGGCAACGTCATCGGCGCGATCCTCTTCGGCATTATCCTGATTGGCGCGTGGACGGCCTTCGGGCTGCGCATTCGCCATCTGGTGCGGCTGCTGCGCCTGGGGCAGCCGGAAAACCGGTTCGACCACCTGGGCGAGCGCATCGGCTTTTTCGTGAAAGGGGTGTTGGGGCAGAGCGGCGTGTTGCGCAACCCCGTCCCTGGTTTGGCGCACTTCTTCACCTTCTGGGGATTCATCATCTTGCAGCTTGACGCGCTGAACT
>JAJPKG010000399.1 GCA_021323815.1 Pseudomonadota bacterium | reverse complement strand
TCGCTCTGCATGGCGGCAACATCACTGGCGCTGCTGGTGCCGTTGCCCGCCTGCACTGCCAGCGTCTGCATGCGCTGCAAAATGGCGGTCGTCTCGTTCAGCGCGCCTTCCGCCGCCTGCACCATGTTGATGGCCGTCTGCGCGTTCTGCGCCGCCTGGGTATAGCCATTCACCTGGCTGGTCAACTGCATGCTCACCGCCAGCCCGGCAGGATCATCGGCAGCGGAATTGATGCGCAAGCCGGAAGACAGATGCCCGATCGACGCCATCAATTCCTGCGAGGTCCGGTTCAGGTAGTTTTCCGTCGCCAGCGCGTAGAGATTGGAGGTGATGCTGAAACCCATGACTGAATACCTCTTCTTGTGACTGTGCGTTTGCACAGGATTAGCACAAGAATCAGCATCGTCTTGTATTATGCAGCACTTGAGGGGGAATTTTGAAGATATTCCTTATCAACCGCCACCGCATCGATAGCTGCCCGGCTGAGCAGAATGACGGTTATGGGTGGTCGCTGTTGATGGCGATGGGCAGAGTATAGCCGCGCGGGGTGAAGATGATGGTGCGGCGCTGATTCCACAGGCGCATGAAGGTGGCGGTGGGCAGGTAGTGGACGAAATAGGTCGAGTTATCCACCACCTGAAAGCCGTTGGGGTCGGCCCCGACAATCACCAGATAGTGCCCCGGCGCGAAGTAGCGATAATAATCATCCTCATGATCTTTTACGCCAACAATGATAGGGATGCCCGGCACCGTCACCAGCTCCGCGATCTGCCCGGCGGTGACGTCGTGGCTGATGATGACGTTGAAGCCGTGCTTTTTCCCCACCAGACGGAAGCCATCGATGTTCTGCAAGCCCGCCGAGGTGAGATCCGGCTGCATGTCATCGATCACACGGCCAATGCGCCCATTGGGATCGCCCCAAGCCAGCAACACGGAGCTGGTCGAGGCCGCGCTGCACGATGCATCCGAAAATTCCCGATATTGCTGGGGCGAGTCATAGCCAATGGTGGGATCGATCTGCGTCTGAATCGGCACGCGATCCACCACATGCAGGGGGAAAGCCTGCCCTGCGCCGGCAGCGAAGACGCTGGGCGCGGTGTGTGGCGGCGCGCCGACATGTGTCACGGCAAGGCTGAGGATGGTGATGACTGCAATCGCCACCAGGGCCTGGCCTGCCAGCGCGCGAATCCACGCCGGAAAAGCGCGCACCGGCAGCAACGGGGATAGCGTCGGCACAGGGGAATCGTCGGAGAGCATGACACAATCCTTTGGCGCAAGGGGAATAAGCGAGCGCGTGATGCGTTTCGCGCCTCCAAGTATACGGGATTATGTCAAGGGTTTGAAGCGGCATAGCCTGAATTGACGAGATATTTCCCCGGCGACGCGGGCATCGGGCATAGGGTACGCTGCGCATCACCCAAAGAGGCTCTATGCAATCGGCAGCACATCTGATAGAATACGCGCGTCTCTCATCACGAACCAGGAGTGACCTCATGGCACATCTGATTGAACCAGAATTGATCATTCTGGGCGAAGATATCACGACCGATCCCAACGTCATCATCGGCTATCGCACCGGGCGGCGCATTCAGGATCACACCTTGCGCATCGGGCCGAACGCCACCCTGCGCTCCGGCACGGTCATCTATGGTGGCACGACCATCGGCGCGCGCTTTCAGACGGGGCATAATGTGGTGGTGCGCGAGCAAAACCGGCTCGGCGACGACGTGCAGATCTGGAACAACACCACCATCGACTATGGCTGCAAGATCGGCAACCACGTGAAGATCCACACCAACTGCTACATCGCGCAATATACCATCATGGAAGATGATGTCTTCCTGGCTCCCGGCGTCACCATCGCCAACGACTATCACCCCAACTGCTTCTATTCCGCCGAGTGCATGCGCGGCCCCACGCTCAAACGCGGCGTGCAGATCGGCGTGAACGTCACCCTCACCCCCGGCGTCACCATCGGGGAATATTCCGTCATCGGCTCCGGCGCGGTCATCACCAAAGATATCCCGCCCTATTCGCTGGTGGTCGGCAATCCAGGCCGCGTCATCAAGCACACCACCGAGGTCACATGCAAGACCGGCGTCGCCAACGAAGGCTACGGCTATCACCCCTATGCCGAGCACGAGAAATAAGGGAACGAAACGAAGATAGCCAACGGTTAGAAGATGTTGTAGAAAATAGCGTGGCGCGTGGCAGGGCCGCCGGGGACACGATGTCCCCGGCTCAAAAACGCGCCCTTCGGGCTGTGTCCAATGAGGATCTCTATTCCGCGATCATGTTCGCGCGTGGTGCTGGTAAACGCTCTCAGCCGTCGCCGGCACGCGCTGGCGCGACATCCATCAATGTTGATGCCACCCTCATATCTCACGCCCCCACCTGACGCGCCGCGCGATTGTCTCCCCCACACGCTTCCTGCCTCACTCATACGAAACGAGCATTGGTGGATATTTGATCATGTCTGCCACGATCTGCGCATCCGCAGGATCGGGATCAAGCAATTTCGGGTTTAGCACATCTTGCGGCGTCCACTGGGGGATGTCACCACTGCATCCCGGCTGCGATGGAAACGGGCAATCTTGATAGAGGTAAAACATCTTGTAGCCGCCATATTGCGCCGCCCCAGTTTTCAGTGCCTCTTGCACCGTCAGCAGATCATATTTGAAAAGTTTGTCATGTGGATTCCCAAAGCCATCGGCGTGCAGCACCACATCGACATTCTTGTTTGCTTTGACGGTCTGAATATCCTGAATGACGCCGTCAAACCATTCGTGCAGCAGCACCACTTTGCGCGGCACGTGATAGAGCATCGGGATCTTCGCCATCTCATTGATGACCCAGTTGATATCTGCGGCTTTGACATAGCCCGCATCAAAACTGGGGATGCCGAAATTAGGCGAGTAGAAGTGGAACTCCGTATCAACGGCTAACTCTACGAAGGAATAGCGTTCCAGATAGGGCAGGTAATATGAGACGACATCCTGAATCGATGCGCGCCCGAACTGCATATCCAGAAACAAATACAAGCCATGTTCCTGGCAATAATCAATATACGTCTGAAGAACGCTTGGATACACATTATGCTCGCATGTCGCTACAACATACTCTTGACAAGAATCCGCCACATTCACGACGAGATCCAGGCCCAATTTTGCCGGATGCTTAGGATCCGCCTCCGTCCACTGTTGCCCTAATTGCTGCAAGCGGGGCAAAAAGGTGAAGGGATGGATCGATGCCGGGCCGTTATGGTCAATCTGCGATTCCGCGATGCCGTAAAATAGCACCAGGCGATTGTTTGGCAGCGGCGCGCCGACAGATGGATCGAACGGCGTGGGAGGGGCAGTTGGAGGCGGCGTTGGTCCGGCTTGCATGGCAACAGTTTTCTGCGGCGGCACAATGAGCAGGCTCGAAAGCACCACAATGGTCGCCAGCCCCGCCATCAGCGCGAACGACACGGCCACCGTGATGCCCACCGTCTTATTGGAAAAGCGACTGGATATCGACGGCGGGGGTGGCGCGTAACCACGACCGGCAACCGATGCATTGCGCGCTGATCGTTTCTGTGCCTGCATGCTGCTCACGAAGTCTGCCTCCAACGCAAATTCGGCCTTGAGAGCCATCCCATCACCGCGTCTGCTCGCTCTGATTCCAGTATACCGATGGGCGCATAGGTGATGTCAGTTTGCCTGAACCTGCCAAGATTGTCAAGCGCCATAAGTGAAATGGGGGAATACCTTTCAATAGGCTACATCCGCGACCCCTCGCTCTGGTTACATAATTTTGGTACTCTATAAGAGAACGTAAGAGGACCAGTGGTTGAGGCATGCCTCGCACCTCAGATAAAAAACCCCGCATAGGCGCGGTTTTGTCGCCGAATGGTGCGTAGGCGCGGTTGATGATGTTTTGCCATGTCCCCCGGACATCCCGGAGGGGGTGGGTCTTTCCGAGCCGGGGCGATTGATGCTTTCAATCGATGCCCCCGGCGGGCGTGCCACGCGGTGTCTGCGCTATGGCGTAAAACGGCATCAACCGCCAGTTTTGTCCAGAAAGGTAGGTTGTTTCATGAAAGCGATTCGCATCACACAAAACGGCGGGCCGGACGTGCTGCGCTATGAAGACGTGCCCACGCCGGAACCGGGGCCGGGCCAGGCTCGCGTGAAATTGGAAGCCAGCGGCGTCAATTTCATCGACATCTATTATCGCGAGGGATTGTATCCAGCGTCACTGCCGATGATCCTGGGCAACGAAGGCGGCGGCGTGGTGGAGGCCGTCGGGCCGGAGGTGAGCGAGGTGCGCGTGGGGGATCGCGTCGCCTTCACCAACATCCCCGGCGCGTATGCCGAGTATGTGATCGCTCCTGCCGCGCGCCTGGTGCCGGTGCCCGCCGGCGTGGAGATGCAGCAGGCTGTCGCGGTGATGTTGCAGGGCATGACAGCGCATTATTTGACGCACAGCACTTTTCCGCTGCATCAGGGCGACACCGCGCTGGTGCATGCCGCAGCGGGAGGCGTGGGCTTGCTGCTGGTGCAGATGGCGAAATTGCTGGGGGCGCGCGTCATCGGCACCACATCCACCGAAGAAAAAGCACAGCTCGCCCGCGACGCTGGCGCGGATGACATCATCCTCTATACCCAAGAGGATTTTGCCGATGCTGTCAAGCGCCTGACCAACGGGCGCGGCGTGGATGTCGTCTATGATTCCGTCGGCCAGACCACCTTTGACAAGAGCCTGGATTGCCTGCGCCCACGTGGATACATGGTCATCTTTGGCCAATCCAGCGGTCCCGTGCACCCCATCGACGTGCAGATTCTCAACGCGCAGGGATCGCTTTTCCTGACGCGCCCGACGCTGGCCCATTACATCGCCACACGCGACGAACTGATGGAGCGCGCCACCGCCGTCTTCACCATGCTGCTCAACGGCAAATTGCGGGCGCGCATCGGCGCGACGTATCCCCTGGCGCAAGCCGCCGAGGCCCAGCGCGCCCTGGCCGGACGCCAAACCACCGGCAAGGTGCTATTGCTGCCATAACCCCGGCGGATGCTGCCGGCGATCCGACGGCGGAAATCTGGAGGGGCGATGGCATGCCTTGCCCGCTCAGCAACGGCTGTTCCCTGCTTCGCGGTTTCAGTGCTATCTGCTGGTGACCAGCGACCGCAGTTTCTGCGGCAAGGCGAACCAGGGGCGCTGCTCGGCGGCTTCAAGGGGAGAGGTGGTCGTGGTGAGCGCGGCCAGGGCGATCTCGGTCAGACCCATGCCGATGAGCATGGCGCGCGAGGAGGCCCGTTTATGCGAGAACGCCGCGCCGCACAGCAACATGCCGCTGACGGCATCCAGCACCAGATGCGCTTTCACCGGCAGCACGCGCCAGATGCCCTCTTCATATTTCGTCAACGCGCTAGAGAGCACGGTAGCGGCAGCGAAACCATACATAACACGCTGGCCGATTTTGGTCGCGCCAAACAGGTGTGGCACCACAACGAAACCGGCTGCCGAAACGTAGTCCAGCACGCCATGCACCGCCGTTGGGATGGGTTTGTTCATCCGAAATCAGTCCTCTTCACGGTCTCTTCATCACTACTGTACCACTTGCGCCGGCACAGCGTCCAGCGCCATCTGGCAGCAGACGGCATGCCAGGCTGTTCTCTCCCGGCCTGCACAGCATAATATGCCGGCATGCTTGGGGAAGCGATCCCAGTCATCGTCGGGGTGGGGCTATGCCGGTTGACGATGCCTGATCGCCAACTGGCTTTTTTGATCCCCTTCATCTTCTTTCGCCCAATGTCGATAGCAGAGAAGAAAGGAGGGTAAACCATGACCCAAGCGCCAACCGTGACCCAAACCGCTCTGGACGACGAGCAAGTTGTTGTCTTTGATGTCTTCAACGAAGCGTATGCCGTCAACATCGCACGCGTGCATGAGATTATCCGCTTGCAGCAGATCACCGTCATCCCCGGCGCGCCAGCGTGCGTCGAGGGCGTGATCAACCTGCGCGGCAAGGTCATTCCCGTGCTGGACCTGCGCAAGCGCTTCAACCTGCGCGCCAACGAGCACACCCGCGCCAGCCGCATTGTCGTGGTCGAGATCAGCGGGCAAACGCTGGGCTTGATCGTGGATGGCGTCTCGGAAGTGTTGCGCGTGCCGCCGGATCGCATTGAGCCGCCCTCGCCGCTGGTGGCTGGCATCGACAGCCGCTATCTGCGCGGCATCGCCAAGCTGGATGATCGCCTGATCGTCCTGCTGGATCTTGATCAGGTGCTCTCGCCGGTGGAACAGCAACAACTGGAAGCCACCGATCTGCGCTAGCGCGGCACCAGCCGCAACGAACATTGAAGGAAGCATCATCATATATGACCGGACAACCCTTGACGTTTGACGCGACCCCGGAAGAGATGGTCATCTTTTTGAGCGAGGCGGAAGAGCAGATGGAACTGCTCAGCCAAGATCTGCTGCGGCTGGAACACGAAGGCGATGCCAACAGCGAGCTGTTGCAAGAGATCTTCCGCGCCGCGCACACGCTCAAAGGATCTTCCGGGGCCATCGGCCATCAACGCATGGCGCGCCTGACGCATGCCATCGAAACCGTGCTGGACCAGGTGCGCCATCACCTGCTGCCCGTCACCACGCAGATGATCGACCTGCTGCTGCAAGGGGTGGATGCCCTGCGCGTGCTGCTGGACGAAGTGACGACGCTGGTGGAAAGTGACATCGCCATCGACGATCTGTGCCAGGCGCTCAATGCGCTGGCCGCCCCCGCCACTGAGGGCGCGGCAAACCCGGTGCCTGCTACCAGCCCGGAGGGGTTTGCCAATCCGAGCCGAGGGGTTCAGCCCCCGGCGGCTGCGCCCGGCACACCACCTGTGCCTGTCCCCGTCGCAGTTCCCCAAGCCCCCCTGTGGCGCGTGGAAGTGCAGATCGCGGAAAGCTGCCTGCTGCCGTCTGTGCGGGCGCTGCAAGTGTTGCTCGCCGCCGCCAACATGGGCGAGGTCGTCAAGAGCGATCCCACCGGCGAGGTTGTGGAAAGCGGCAAAGTGACCGCTGGTTCGACGCTGACGCTGTGGCTCAAGCCCGGCATTTCCGGCGACATCGCGGAACAGATTCGCGCGGCAGTCGGCAACATCTTGGAAGTGACGGTGAGCGCCGTCACACCGGAAGGCGATATCGCCCCGTCTGCTGCTCCTGCTGACGCTGATGACGCATCCGGCGAACTGTGGCGCGTGACCGTCGCCATCAACGAACGCTGCCCGCTGCCTGCCGCCCGCGCGCTGCAAGTGGTGTTAGCTTGTGGCGCAGCCGGAACCGTGCGCGCAAGCGAGCCTACCCTCGAAGCCATCGAGGCCGGCCAGGCGAATGCATGCCGCGAAGTCACGGTGTGGCTGGCGCGCTCCGGCTCAGCAGCCGAGACCCTCGCCGCCCTGCGCGCCGAAGTTGAGCGCATCCCAGAGGTTACCGTAACCGATGTGACAGCGGATGCCGTCGATGCCGCGCCCGTTTCCAGCCCGGAGGGGTTTGTCTTTCCGAGCCGGGAGGTTCAGCCCCCGGCGGGCGTGACCGTCGCTCACCTCGCACCTGCGGGACAATCCATCCCGGCGGGCGTGCCTGGCGCTCACCTCGCACCTGCGCTACAACCCGTGCCAACAACCATGCCGGGTGCCCAGTCTGCCCCAGCACCATCCACACCAACGCCAGCCAAAGCCGCTGAGCATCCCGAAGGTGGGGCTGCGAATGGCGCATCAGCCACGCATGCCCCGCGCATGGTGCGCATCGACGTGGAACGGCTGGACGCGCTGATGAACCTCGTCGGCGAGCTGGTCATCGACCGCACGCGGCTGGCGCGCATCGCCAACAAGGTCAGCCAGCATTCCGGCGACGCCGCCATGGCCGAGGAACTGACCGAGACGTGCCGCCATCTGGCGCGCATCAGCGACGACCTGCAAGATGAAGTGATGCGCTCGCGCATGCTGCCCATCGAATCGGTCTTCAGCAAGTTCCCGCGCCTAGTGCGCGACCTGGCGCAGAAAGTCGGCAAGAAAATCGACTTCATCGTTGAGGGCAAAGATACCGAGCTGGACCGCAGCGTGGCCGAGCAGATCGGCGACCCCATCATCCACCTGTTGCGCAACTCCATCGATCACGGCATTGAGCCGGAGGAAAAACGCCTGGCCGCCGGCAAGAGCGAGACCGGGCAGGTGCGTCTGGCCGCGCGTCACGAAGAAAACCAGATCGTCATCGACGTGGAAGACGATGGCCGGGGCATCGACGCCGAAGTCATCAAGCAAAAAGCCGTCAGCAAGGGGATCATCTCCGCCGAGGCGGCGGCGCGCATGGGCGAGCGCGAGGCGCTGGATCTCATCTTCGCCCCAGGCTTTTCCACCGCCGAGCAGATCAGCGACATTTCCGGGCGCGGCGTGGGCATGGACATCGTGCGCACCAATGTCGAGCGGCTGAACGGCAGCATCACGGTCGAGACCGAGGTGGGCCAGGGAACGCGCTTCACCGTGCGCCTGCCACTGACATTGGCCATCATTCGCGCGCTGCTCATCGACGTGGCGGGCCAGACCTTCGCCATCCCGCTGACCTCGGTGGTGGAAGCGCTGCGCATCGAGCGCGACAAGCTGCGCTCGGTGAACGGGCACGAAGCCATCGAATTGCGCGGCGAAGTGCTGCCGCTGATGCGCTTACGCGACATCTTCGCCGAAGAACTCGCCGCCGGGCAGCAGGAAAACGCGGAACGCGCTCAACGCCAGTTCGTCGTAGCCGTCCGCTGGGGCGACCGGCGCGGCGGCTTGATTGTGGATGCCCTCATCGGCGAGCAAGAGATCGTCATCAAGCCGCTGGGCAACCTGTTCCGCGCGGCGCATGGCATTTCGGGCGGCGCGGTGCTCGGCGACGGCCAGGTTGCGCCCATCCTCGACATCCCCGCGCTGATCAAGCACATTATATCCGCCGAGCGCGGGGTAGGAGTCGCCGCATGAGCAATGGTCCCATTCTCACAATGCGTCGCGCCCGTCAGTTAGAAGCCGTCCACCGGGCCATCACCATGGGCCTGGGAGTGGCAGCGGATCACCTGTCGTCCTTCGTGGGCAAGCCGATCACCATCGAAGCTCCACGCTTGGGTTTGTGCGCGGTGGACCATCTGGTGGAGTGCGCCCTCGGTTCGGCTTTTGATCTGGCACCGGAGCGCGACGCGGAGTCGGTGATGACGGGCATCTATCTGGGCGTCACCGGCGACGTGGAGGGACATTTCCTGATGCTCCTCACGCCCGATGACGCCCGCGCCCTAGTGGCCCCGCTCATCGCCGAGCTGGACCCACCCGCCGACAAGCGCGAGGATCTCATCCACTCGGCGCAGGGTGAGGTAGGCAACATCACCGCTTCCGGCTTGCTGAACGCGTTGGCCGACGCGACGAAGCTGCGCATCGGCCCCTCTTGCCCGGCGGTTGTCACCGACATGGCTGGGGCCATCCTCGAAATGCCGCTGCTCGACATCGCGCAGGTGGCGGATGAAGCCCTCTATATCGAAACCAACATCACGATGGATGCCTTCGCCACCACCGGCGCGCTGGCGCTTATCCCGCGCCCAGAAGGGCTGGACGCGCTGATTCGCGCGTTGACGGCGACGGAGGCGAGAGGGGGCAAGCGCGTATGAGTGCTCTTTCCGCCGACCTGCCTTCCAGCGAGACCGTCTGCCTGGCGGCGGGCATCGGCCAATGCGTCGTCTCGCGCGACCGGGAAACGCTGCTGGCAGCGTATGGTCTGGGGTCCTGCATCGCCATCGCGGCGTGGGACGGCGTGGCGCGGGTCGCAGGACTCATTCACATCCTGCTGCCTGAGCCGCCGGGCGACAAACCGCCCGCAACGCCGGCACGGTTCGCTTCCACCGGCGTGCCGCTGTTGCTGCGCGAGGTGGAAGCCGCCGGGGGCCTGCGCTCGCGCCTGCGCGTCGTCGCTGCTGGCGGAGCGCAAATGCTGGGCGCGCTCGCCGCTAATGGTGCGCTCAAAGGCATCGGCGAGCGCAACGCGGCGGTCGTCGTCGCATCTTTGCAGCGTGAAGGCATTACGCTGGCCGCCAGTGATTTCGGCGGCGCGGCGGGCCGCACCCTGACGCTCAGCGTCGCCACCGGCAAGGTGCATGTGCGCGCTACCAACGGCACCCCACGGGAATTATGACGGAGATGGCATCCCTGACAACGATGAGATGGAGAAACAGCGATGGCGAAGGTATTACTGGTTGATGACGCGGCTTTCATGCGGATGCGCTGCGCGAAAGTGCTGACGAAACTTGGTCATACGGTGGTCGAAGCCGAAAACGGCCTGCAAGCGCTGGACGTATTTGACAAAGAGCAGCCAGAACTGACCTTGCTGGATATCACCATGCCGGAAATGGACGGCATTGAGGCGCTCAAAGCGATCAAAGCACGCGCGCCCCAAGCAAAAGTGGCGATGGTTTCCGCGATGGGCCAGCAGTCGATGGTGCTGGAAGCCATCAAATCCGGCGCGGCGGACTTCGTGCTGAAGCCGTTCGATGAAGAGCGCCTGGTGGCAGCAGTGAGCAAGCTGCTGGCGGCGTAACCAGGGCAGACCGAAGGAGGAAGCAAACCATGTCACAACGCCCTGATTGGAGCCGCCCGCCGTTGCGGCCCGCCCCGGTGCCACGCGAGAGCGATGCCCCTGTGCGCGTGCTGATCGTTGATGACAGCACCTTCATGCGCCACGTCATCACCCGCGAGCTGACCGCAGATCAGCGCATTGCGGTGGTGGGTGCGGCGCGCAACGGCATCGAGGCGATTGCGATGGCGCGCGAGTTGCAGCCCGACGTGATCACGCTGGATATCGAGATGCCGCAACTTGACGGGCTGGGCGCGCTGCCGCGCATTCTGGAAGCCTGCCAGGCGCGCGTCATCATGCTCAGCAGCAATGAGGGCATCGGGCGCGCCAACACCGTGCGCGCCCTGGAACTCGGCGCGGTGGACTTTATCCTGAAGCCCGCCGGCTCCATTTCACCGAACCTGGGGAGCATCCGCGAGATGCTGCTGCGCGCGGTGCATAACGCGGCCAGCGCGCGCGTGCGCCGTACCCCAGCCGCGCCGACCGCGCTGGTTGCGCCGCGCAAAATGCTATCAAGCGGAGGGCGCATGCCGGCGCGCCGTCTGGTGATCATCGGCAGTTCCACCGGCGGCCCGCAAGCGCTGACGGCGGTCATCCCCCACTTGCCGGCAGATCTCGATGCCGGCGTGGTGGTGGTGCAGCATATGCCGCCTGGTTTCACCACATCCCTGGCGGCGCGCTTGGACGATCTTTCTGCTGTGCCGGTGCGTGAGGCGGCTGCTGGCGACACGGTGATGACCGGCGAGGTGCTCATCGCGCCGGGCGACCATCACCTGTGCTTCATCGCCGAAGGCGGCGCGCTCAAGATCAAGCTGGATCAAGGCCCGCGCGTGCATGGCGTGCGCCCCGCTGTGGATGTGACGCTGGCCTCGGCGGCTGAAGTGGCAGAAGGTCGCGTCGCGTGCGTCATCCTCACCGGCATGGGACGCGATGGCACCGCCGGCGCTGCCGCCATCCACGCGGCGGGCGGCTGGGTGCTGGCGCAAAACGAGGCGACCTGCGTCATCTATGGCATGCCGCGCTGTGTCATCGAAGCCGGCCTGGCGACCGAGGTGGTGCCGCTTGACGATATGGCAGGGCGCATCGTCGCCTACCTGAACGGTGCTGCTCGCAAGCGTGTATCGTGAGCATCACGCATGGCGCACCCGCCGGGGGATAAATTCCCCAGCTCGAAAAAGAACGCCTAGCCGGGCTGCGCGAAGACGGGATCGCGTCGGGCAAAATTCCCGCCAAGGAAGGCAGGGCGGGCGTCATCAGCATCGCCCCTATACACTCACCCGGCCCTCACGTCTGTAGGGGCAATCCCTGGTGATTGCCCTGGTCGGTTGCCTCGTGTCTTGTCCTACGCGAACGCCTCTTTGTTATTTTTCGCCTCGCACTCCCCTCATGATCGCATCCCCCAGCCGTTCGTCATTCTCCGGCGGCACGGTCCGCAGATCCAGCAGCAGGTGGTCGCGATAGACGCGGGCGATGACGGGCGGGCGACCCAGCCGCAATCGCTTTGCCAGGGCGTTCAGATCGCCGTGCGCGGCGGCGGGCAGCGCCACGTGCCAGGTTGGCAGCGTCGCGCCAGGCAGCGATCCCCCGCCAATGGCGGATTCACCCGGTTGCAGGCCCGCCGCGATGCCCGCGACCGAAAGCCGCTCTGCCAGCGCCGCCGAGCGGGCGCGCAGCGATTCCGCCGTCAGCGCAATCATGCGCCAGATGGGGATGTGGGTGAGTGCCTCGCCGCGCTGATAATGCCGCACGGTAGCAATCAGCCCCGCCAGCGTGACCTTATCCACGCGCAGGGCGCGCATCAGCGGGTGCCGCGCCAGCGTTTGAACAGATGCCGCTTTGCCCAGGATGATCCCCGCTTGTGGTCCGCCCAGCAGCTTGTCGCCCGAAAAACAGACGAGATCCGCCCCGGCGGCCAGGCTCTGCATCGGCGTCGGCTCTGCTGCCAGACCGAATTGCGTCAGATCCAGCAAGCACCCGCTGCCCTGATCGTGCACCAGGGGCAGGGCGTGGTCGTGCGCCAATTGGGCCAGGTCGCCCAGCGGGGCGGATTCCGTGAAACCGACGATGCGGAAATTGCTGGGGTGCACCGCCAGGATCATCCCTGTCGCGGACGTGATGGCGGCGGCATAATCCGCCGCGCGCGTGCGGTTGGTGGTGCCGACCTCGATCAACCGCGCACCGCTCTGGCGCAGCACATCGGGGATGCGGAATCCGCCGCCGATCTCGATCAATTGCCCGCGCGAGATGATGACCTCGCGCCGGTCGCCCGGCAGAAGGGCGGAAAGGATCAACAGCAGGGCAGCGGCAGCGTTATTCACCACCAGCGCGTCTTCCGCGCCGGTCACCAGCCTCAGTGCCTCGCGCGCCAGCGCATTGCGTGAACCGCGCTCGCCCCCAGCCAGGTCATATTCCAGCGCGGCATAGCCACCGCCCACCGCTCGCATCGCCGCCAGCGCCGCTTCGCTCAGCGGTGCGCGCCCCAGGTTGGTATTGATGATCACTCCCGTTGCGTTGATCACCGGCAATGGGATTGGGGCATGACCTGTCTGGGCGATTTCCCCAACGCGCTGAGCCAGTGCCTTCAGCGCGGGCGCATCTTCGCCTGCTGTAATCTGCTCCCGCGCCTCGTCCAACGCTTGCCGCGCCGCCGCCACAAGCTGAGTGTGATCAGCAGCGATGGACATCGCATGCAATGTTGGGTCGCGCAACAGGGCATCCACGCTGGGAAGGGATCTGCGTGGATCGTGGGATGGATTTCGCTTGTCTGTCATGGATACATCCAGCTCTATCTGCCTGATCACAATTGGGGGATTTTCTTGATCTGGTCTACAAACAATGGCGCGTGCTGTTGTGAAATGAGGGGGTGGAATGGTCCCTAGCCGTAGTTGACAACAATTACCCTGCTGAACTGAATCGGGAAGGCGATTTTGTCGTTTTCGGTGATTGTGCCGCCTGATCCCCCTCCCCAGCAGAGCTAGAGAGGGGGAACGAAAAGCAAAGCGAACGCGCCACAGGTGGGGACCATGCGCTTGCCGGCAGCCGGCGCTCGCTACACGTTGACGATGCGGGCGGCCTCGTCGCGCAGTTCGCGGCGCAGCACCTTGCCGGTGTTGTTCTTGGGCAGTTCGTCGCGGAAGACGATGCGCTTGGGGGCCTTGAAGACCGCCAGATTGGCGCGGCAATAGTCGATCAGCTCGGCTTCGGTGGCGGTCGCGCCGGGTTTGAGCACCACAAAGGCGAAGACCGATTCGCCCTGATAGGGATCGGGCGCTTGCACCACAGCGGCATCGGCCACCGCCGAATGGCGGAAGAGGGTTTCTTCGACCTCGCGCGGATAGACGTTGTAGCCCGACACGTTGATCATATCTTTCAGGCGATCAACGATGTAGTAATAGCCGTCTTCGTCCACGGTGGCGAGATCACCGGTGTGCAGCCAGCCGTCTTGCAGCGCCTCGGCAGTGGCATCGGGGCGGTGATAATAGCCCGCCATGACGTTCGCGCCCCGGCAGATAAGCTCGCCCACCTGACCGACGCCCACCTGCTCGCCGGTGGCGGGGTCCACCAGGCGCACTTCGACGCCGGCGATGGCGGGGCCGATGGAGCCGGGTTTGTTGACGGGGCCGGCGACGTTGGTGGTGACGACCGGCGCAGCCTCGGTCAAGCCATACCCTTCGGCGATCTCCACGCCATATTTGCGCTTGAAATTTTCCAGCACCTGCACGGGCAGCGCGGCAGCGCCGGAGCCGCAATAGCGCAGGCTGGAAAGATCATACTGGTTGGTGTCGGGCAGGTTGGCCCACGCGATGAACATCGGCGGCGCGCCCGGCACGATGGTCACTTTGTTTTTGGCGATCATCTCCATCGCCGCCGCCGGCTCGAAGCGTTCCATCAGCACCATTGTGGCGTTGTTCATGACGGCCAGATTCATCGCCACGTTCATGGCATAGATGTGGAAGAGTGGCAGGCCCAGCCATACCACGTCATCACCGTTCAGCCCCAGACGCGAGGCCGCGTTCATCTGCTGGCAATTGCTGATGAAGTTGCGGTGCGTGAGCATCGCGCCTTTGGGCCTGCCTGTCGTGCCGGAGGTATAGCAGATCACCGCCACGTCGTCCGGCTGGACCTGCACCGGGGGAGGGGGAGTGGCCGGAGCGGCATTGAAGGCTTGTTCCCAGCTCATGGCACCGTTGCTTGATGGCGCGGACGCCGCGACAGCGTGTTGCAGCGAACGGATCTCTTGCTTGGCGGCGGCGAGTTTGGGATAAAATGCGCCGATGGTGACGGCGGCCTTTGCTCCGGCATCATTCAGGATGAACGCGATCTCGGCGGGTTGATAGAGCGGGTTCATCGGCACGACGGTGCCGCCGATGCGCTGCACGCCGTAAAACGCTTCGATGAATAAGGGCAGATTATGCACGTACAGCCCGACCCGGTCGCCTTTTTTGACGCCCAGGGCCAGCAGGCCGTTCGCCACCTGATTCACCCGCTGATCCAACTGCCCATAGGTCATCGCTTGATCGCGAAAGATGATCGCCGGCTTATCCGGCGTGCGCTGGGCGGCCAGCGCAACAAGTTCACCCAGATGCATCGCATGCTCCTCTTCATCGAAGATGCTGGCGGGGCCATCCCCCTCGGCTCGTTGGTGTATTATCCTATAGCGTAGAGATCGTGGGCATGTTTGTCAAGAGGATGCGGGCTATGCCTTTCAGGTCAGACAGGTGTTGGCCCCAGCCCCCAGCTTTGCTGGGGAGGGGTTGTCGAGTTGCAAGGCGAACACAATCCTAGCTTTCGGCCCATTGCTTCGGCATGAAGCGCTCTCGCAGAGCAGAAAGGGCGGCGAGGGCGCGATCTACCTGCGCCTGGTGGATGGGATCATTCAGCCAGCGGCTGACGCCGGAAGGATGCGGCAGCGGCACCCACAGCCGATTATCGCGCTCTATGACCTCGCCCACAAAGCGTTCCAGCAGCCCCGGCCCCAGGAAGGCGCGGATGGCCATCTGGCCGATGGGCAGCACCACGCGCGGATCGATCAGGGCGAACTCGGCCTCCAACCAGGGGCGGCACAGGGCGATCTCGGCGGGTGAGGGCGCGCGGTCGCCCTTGCCGCTGGCCGCTTTGCCGGGGAAGCAGCGCGTGAGCGCCGTCAGATAGGTGCCGGAGCGCAGATAGTTCGGGGGGAAACCGGCACGCGTCAGCCAGCGATCCAGCACCACGCCGCCCGGCCCGCCGAAAGGGATGCCGCGTTGGACCGACAGCCGGCCCGGTGCCTGGCCGATCAGCATCAGCCAGGCGTTTGCCGGACCGCGAGCGCCGGCAACAGGGTTCGCCGCTGCCAGCAGTCCGGCCTCCACGCAACGGCGGCAGGGAGCGATGCGCGCCTGTAATGCCGCCAGCGCGGCTGCTTTATCTCTCATGGTCGGCGGGGATAGGAGAAGGTGCCGGGACTCCAGGTGTTCATCGCATCAATCGTCGGCATAGCCACTGATCCTCTGTGGGCGATTCTCACCATGGATCATATAGCACACCAGCAAGCGGAAGCGCCATGCCGCAAAATCATGTGCCGGCACGTTTCTTTCAATGATGCGACTTCCAGTCGCCCGCTGGCTGATCTACGCAGAAAGAGAGTCATCGTTATGGCAGATCTCGTTGGGGCGCAACTGGGTTCATGCACCATCATTCGCCGGCTGGGTGGCGGCGGCATGGGCGAGATCTATCTGGCGGAACAGCGCGGGCTGAATCGCCAGGTGGCCGTGAAGGTGATCCGCCCGTTGCCTTCTGGTGACGAGGCGGAACAGCAAGCCGCAGCGGCGCGTTTCATCCGCGAAGCGCGGGCGGTGGCAGCGCTGGAACACCCGAACATCCTGCCCATCTATGAATTTGGCGAAGTTGATGGGGCGAATTATCTGGTGATGCCATACATTCCCGATGGCTCGCTGGCCGACCTGATGGCGGCGGGAACCGATGCGCGTTTTCGCTTGCCGCTGGAGCCGGGGCTGGCGGCGAGCATCATCAGCCAGGTGGCTGCCGCGCTGCAATATGCTCACGACCGCCAGATCATGCATCTGGATGTGAAGCCGGGCAACATGCTGGTACGCTTGCTGGATGCCCCCGATGCCGCTGCCGCGCGCCCGCATATGTTGCTGGCGGATTTCGGCCTGGCCCGCATGGTCACGCTGGACCCCGCAGATTCACTGCTGGCCAGCACGCCGCTGTACGCGCCACCGGAACAGATCGATGGGCATCCCGTGCCTGCTTCGGATCAATATGCTCTGGCTGGGGTCGCGTTTCAATTGCTGACGGGGCAGCCGCTCTTTTCCGGCTCCATGCTGGAACTGCAACGCCAGCACCTTATGACGCCACCGCCCCTTGCCAGCCGGGTGAATCCCCACCTGCCGGGACGGGTGGATGCCGTGCTGGCGCGCGCGCTGGCAAAAGAGCCGGCGCAGCGCTTCCCTTCCGTCGCCGAATTCGCCCGGCACCTGCAAGCGGCGCTGCAACCCGCCTCTGCTGATGCTGCGCCCTCGCCTGCTCCCGGCACAGGATTCATCCTGGGTGATGCCGACACCAACTCGCCCACCGTCGCCAGCCCGGCCTTCACTCCCGGCCTTCCTGCCAGCCCACCGCCTGGATGGCAGAGGGGGAGCGTGCCAGCACCAGCGCCACCTGAGCGCCGTTCTCGCGCTGCCTCAGCCTCCGGCGGGCGGGGGGCGCTCTTCGCCGTCATCGCGGTTGTGGTGCTGGCCGGCATCATCGCCGGCAGCATCTTTGCCTATCAAGCGTTCAATGCTACAACGGTGATTGTCATCAAGCATACAACAACCACATCCAACCCATGCGCGCAGGTGGGGAATTTCCAGAGCGCAGGTACGGCCAGCGCGGGCAGCCACTTCACCGATGTCACCTTCCCGGCAAACTCGCTGAGTTATATGGACGCGCCGCATGCCGCGCCCACCAGCGGCTATACCGTGCAAGATGTCTTCACGTGCAGCCCGCTCAGTTCACCTGCCGCCGCGCGCTCGTTCTTTGCCGGCAGCCTCCCCGGCAACGGCTGGGCGCAGTCTGCCGCGTTCCCGGCGAATGCCGACGGCAATTGCGGCGATCCCTATTGCTGGCATAAAGACACACGCTTCGTCGGTCTGACGTTCGGCAACCATGAGGGGCAAGTGGGCAACGTCATCCTCTATCACCTGGAACTGGTGATGCCGGGTGCCTAAAAGACGCCGGGAGATCACCCTCCCGGCTCGGAACAGCAACTCCTTCGGGCTGCAATTCGTCAGTGAGAAAGCCCAGTAGCGAAAAATTGTAAAACTTCGGCAATGACTCATCTGTTATGTCAATGTGCATGCTGCCGTCATGGCCTCCATATCGTATCATAGATGATGCACCTTGTTTGCAAGGAATCAAACACTGTTGGATGGTTGGAGGCGGATGATGAAACCGTTTGTTGTGTCACCCTGGCGCGGCTTTGTGGGGATATATGCTCTGGCTTGTCTGGCGCTGATCATCTCAAGCTGCAATCCTGGCAATGGTAGCAATAACCAGCCGATAAAAGCGGCATTTACTCCGCCACCCTATACGCCGGTGCCGACGCCCACCGGGCCGCTGCAACCGCAACCACTGGGCGTGGAGCAGTTTCGCAAAGCCTATGGCATCGACAGCTTGATCAAGCAGGGGATCACCGGCAAGGGGCAGACGATCATCGACATCGTTTCCTATGGCAGCCCCACATTGCAGCAAGACGTGGCGAATTTCGATCGGCATTTCGCGTTGCCGGCAGCTAACATTCAGGTCATCTCGCCGCTGGGCACCGTCCCGTTTGATCCCACCAACGGCGACATGACCGGCTGGGCGGGCGAGACAGAACTGGATGTGGAGATCATGCACGCCGTCGCGCCGGACGCGAAGATCATCGTCCTCACCAGCCCGGTTGCCGAAACGGAAGGCACTGTTGGCTTGCCGCAATTCCGCCAGTTGCTGCAATATGCGCTGGACCATCACCTGGGGTCCATTGTTTCGATGAGCTGGGGCGCGTCGGAGCCTTCCCTGAGCGATGGTGCCGGGCGGGCGGAGGTGGCCCAGTGGGATAAGCTGTTCCAGCAATCCACGACGGGGCAAGGGATCACGTATCTCGCCAGTTCCGGCGACCTGGGTGCGACTGATTATCTGGACGCGCAGCACGACATTTCGCCGCATCGCGCCATCGGCTTTCCCTCTGATGATCCGTGGGTGACATCTGTTGGGGGCACCAGCATGACAACGGACGGCGTTCACTTCCGCGAAACGGCGTGGAATTCCAATGACGCCAGCGGCAGCAACGGCGGGTTCAGCACGTTTTTCCCCACGCCAAGCTATCAGCAAGCGGTTTCCAGCAATTCGCCGAATCCCTTCAACAACGAGCGCGGGGTGCCGGATGTCGCCGCTGATGCCGATCCCGCGACCGGGTTGTATGTCGATATCGGCGGTTCGTTCACCGGTGCGGGCGGCACCAGTGCCAGCGCGCCCGTGTGGGCGGGGATTGTGGCGCTGGGCAACCAGTTGGCGGGGCACAACCTGGGCTTTATCGATCCGGCGCTCTATCGCGTGGCGGGGTCATCCAATGGGGGGCGCGATTTCCACGATGTCACGGTGGGTGACAACACCATCAACCGCGACGGCATCGACGTGCCGGGCTTCAGCGCCGGGCCGGGATGGGATCCGGTCACGGGACTGGGCACGCCCAACGCGCAATATCTGCTGCCCGATCTCATCGCCGCCGAGCAGCAGGGGGCGTGACGGCCCCACCCCAGCCGAGTTGGAGAACGGGGAGACAAGACATTGTTCCACCAGGCCCAATGGCAAAGATCCACTATTGCTGAGCTGCCAGTTGCATGATGGTTTCATAGACCATTTGGGGGACAGTGGCGAAGCTATAGGGCATGTGGACGCGCTCGCCGCGCTGGTGGCCGCACTGGCCGAAGACGCCGATGTTCACCACGCCTTCGATCTGCGCGTCGGCGATGGCGGCGAACGGCAGGTGATAGCCGGCGACGGCGGGATCGCGCTGCTCGTCGGTCCACAGCGGCATATTGCGGATCAGCGCGTCGGCGCGCATGGTGGGGTCCACGCGCATATAGCTGAGATCTGAGAGCAGCGGGAAGAATTCGCGCAGGGTCACGCCTTCTGTCGCGTGGCGGGCGACAACGGCGCGCACGGCGTCTAGCAGCGGTCCTTCTTGCTGAGCGATGGGGGGATAAAACGGCGGTCCATAGGCGATGACCACGCAGGGATGGGGGCGACCGGCCAGATTCCACAGCGTTTCCACCAGGTGCAGTGTTGCTTCGCGGCTGTCCATGCTTGCCGGGCAGGCGCGACGCGCGGCCTCTAAGGCGCGCGCAACCGTCGCTGCGCCCAGCTTCGCCTCCGCT
>JAJPKG010000325.1 GCA_021323815.1 Pseudomonadota bacterium | reverse complement strand
TCTCGATCTCGCTCGGCAGGCGATCCTTGAACCCGTGCGTCGTCAGATCCACCGGAATGCCGTATTTCTGCTGATAATCTTTGATATACGAGCGCAACGCCGGCAGCAGGCCCAGGTCATCCAGCGCGCTGGGGCGCAGATCCAGGCTGAGGCCGCGAATGGCGCGCAAGGTCTGGTGCGCCACCTCGCGTGCGTGCGCCACCTGTTCCCGCGCTTCAGGGTCGCTTGTGCGATTTTCCACCAGCGCCAGGCTCACCGTCAGCGAGGTCAGCGCCTGGCTGGTCTCATCATGCAGCTCGCGGGCGATGCGCTTGCGTTCCTCTTCCTGTGCGCGCAAGATCTGTGCGGCACGCGAGCGGGTGATTTCGTCCAGCCGCGCCAGCATGCGGTTGAACGTCGCCGCCAGTTCATCGGCGTCTGGATCATACCCCGAAATGGGGGCGCGCAGCGTCATATCGCCCGCTTCCACGCGGCGCATGGTGTCGCGCAGCCGCGTGAGGGGATCGAAAGCGATCTTGAGCAGGACGAAATTGACGACGATGCTCAACAAGATGCCCGCGAGGATAAAAACGACGAAGACCGACGAGCGGCTGTGGCCGCGCAACTCGGTGACGAGCGCCGTTCCCAGCAACGCGCCCACCAGCAACACCACGCAATTCGCAATGAGCACGCGATAGAGCACCGGCATGGCAAACAGATCACCACGCGATACTTCCATGATCCATGCGTTGCCGTCGCTTGGCTCGCTGGCGGGTGCGGGATTGGGGGGCAGTGATGCGAGATCGGCCATGAAATCTTCCCCTTTCGCCTGTGCGGGACACAGACCCAGGACATGTTGAGACACTTCATTGTATCGCCACCTCAGGAGCGCGTCAAATCAATCCTGGCACGCCACTTGCCCAAACAGGATATCAGGACAGCGCTGGCAGCGTTGACTGCTGCAAGCGCAACACACAAAGGAGTACGCATCATGGCAGATACAAACAACAACACCGATCGCGACAATCGCACGCTGGGCGAGCGCGGGCGCGAGAACGAGGCCAAAGGCGCAATGGAGCGCGCCGCCGGCAAGATTCAAGAGGGTGTGGGCAAAATCACCAATGACACGTCCATGCAGGCCAAAGGCAAAGCGCGCCAGGCCAAAGGCATGCTGAAAGAAAAAGGCGGCAAGGTGCAGGAACACATCGACGACGCCACCCGCTAGCATCTGACAGAACGCTGCCCGCCGGCATATCACATAGGATGTTGGCGGGCAGTGTTCTCTGCTAATACATGAACCAAACGCCTGGACTCACGTGGATATAGCGATAATCGATCTTGCCCCAGCCCGCGCCGCGCCAGCTATCATTCATCTCGCTGATCAACAGCCAATAGCCGTCGGGGTTGATGGCCACCAGTTCGGCATAGTGGCCTTCGCTGCCCGCGCCTTGCTCGAAGGGATCGAACCAGACGGTGGCACCGACGATGGGCGTGCGGTGCTTGGGCAGATGCAACGCTTCATCCCCCGGCAGATTGGGATGCTCCTCTTCCGGCCACCAGTTGCACCATCCCCACGTCGGGCGATACGGATAATCGGCGGGATTCGGCGTGTAGATCAGCCCATAGCAGCCAGGCGGAACGGCCCACTGGGTGATGTGCGGCAGCCAATAATCGTGCGACTGGCAGGGTTCCAGGCTGGTCGTGCCGACCAGGATCGGCTCGTTCGCGTTATCTACCGGCGGACATAAGACTTCTCCCGGCACCAGCGGAGCATTCGGGTTCAGCCCGTTCGTCTTGGCTAGCTCATCCACCGGCACGCCGAAGCGCGCCGCGATGGATTGCAGTGTGTCATCCGGCTTGACGATGAACGGCTGACCGCCTGCACAGTGCGCTGCATAGGTCTGGATGTAGGCACTGTTGGCGGTAAAAGCGATGGTGGTGGCATCCGCCGCTGGTTTGCTGCCCGGCGCGGAGTTGGCAACGCCAAACAACACCATGACGCCGATGACAACAATCGAGCAGATCACAGCGATATGCGTGAGCCAGGGCGGAATGTGACGGCGGTGAGATGACGGCATCGCGGTTCCTTTCCAAAGGCAGTGATGAACGATGGCAAACGGCCTGACCACCGCGCTCATCACCTGTGGCGGCAGCACGGCAAAGGCGGTTCCTATTGTAGCCGGTGCCTTGTGGAAATTCAACCAGATATACCAAGAGTCCTAGTGGGTGAGGTTCTGGCCCCATTCCCTGGTGCCCTCCCCAGCAGCGCCGGAGAGAGTGTGTGTCAAGCCATTATCCTCGCGTGGTGGGCGAGGTGGCTTCCCAGTCACGCGCCCAAAAGGGGACGCGCGCTGAGGATGTTGCCACCGGCACCAGGCGCGTTTGTTGCTCCAGCATCTGCACCCGCTGGGCAAGCTGTTGCCGCCGTTGCCACGAAGAAAGTGCCACCACCGGCAGCACCGCCGCTGCCGCGCCAAAGATCAGCCATTTCACAGGTTTCATCACATCTGCACTCCACAGCTTAAGAGAGTTCGCACCAGCGCAGGCCGCGCAGGCGAACTGCGTCGCGTGAGGCGCTTAGGCACGGGTTCAACCGCCGGCTCGCTGATGTCGATCTACGCAATCAACGCTGCATCGCCCGCAGCAGGGCGCGACGCGCCCGCCGGGGTTCAGCTCACTCATCGGGGAAAAGAAATGGGGGAGGGCTGCCTCACCATGATACTAGCGGGCAGCCTGGGTACAGATGCAATGATCCCTTTCACACCGGTCATGCCAACGCAGATTCGCCATTCGTAACGCCGAGATCATCGCGTTCGCATCCTTTCCTGTGTGATGGTGACAACGAAAAGATTTTTCTTAGTATATCTCATACACCCTGCACGATCAAGTTAACACTCCCCACGCCTTGAAGGCAGGAGCTTTACACGCCATCAGATAAAAGTACCAGGATATCAACGATGCATGAAGCTCGTGGGTCGATCTTTATGCGTCCCATTCGCTCGCTGTGAAATGCGCCACGTCCGCGCAAAATCGACGGGAGCAATGATGACGAAACAGCACCTTGCTCGTTCTATTATCAGATGCAACAATACCGGTTGCACGATGTTCCGTCACTCTATAGGGCTTCTTTCACAAGGGAATGTCATGAGCGTGAAGCAACGTCCGTTGATGATGTGGTGGTGCGTGCTGCTGTTGGCGGCGTGTCTGAGCGGGTGCAGCAGCGCGAGCACCGCGCAAACACAAGTGCCGGTGGCGCGCCACGTGCCGAAAAATCATGCCTGGGCGCGTCCCACGCGGGCGCAAACTGATCAATTGGCGGCGCGCATCCTGGCAACGATGACGCTGGACCAAAAGATCGGCCAGTTGTTCATGCAGGGGTTCTCGACCGTCGGCTTCAACGATCAATACCAGCAAATCATGCAGCAGATTCAGCCCGGTGGCACCGTATGGTATGCGTTTCAGATGCCCGACATCCAGACCACGCGCAACACCATCGCAGCGGTGCAGCGCATCTCTCCCATCCCCATGCTGACGGCAGCGGATAACGAGGGCGGCTTCATCAATAATCTGCGCAATATGTACCCGCCGTTTCCTTCAGCAACCTCGATCGGCGCGACGCATGACCCCGGCAAAGCGTATGCCGATAGCAAGCTGATCGCGCAGGATATGCTGGCCGTCGGCCTGAACACCGATCTGGCTCCGGTGGTGGACGTGCAAACGGTGCCCTATGGGGCCGACATCCACGACCGCACCTATGGCACCACGCCAGATCAGGTGATTCAGATGGCGGGCGCGGCGCTGGCCGGATTGCAAGAAAACGGCGTCATCGGCACGCTGAAACATTTCCCCGGCCTGGGCGCGGCGGTACCCGACGCGCACTTCACCCTGCCCATCGTCAATCGCACGCGCGACGAACTGGAACAGATCGATCTCGCCCCCTATCGCGCCATGTTGCACGGGGACGACCCGCCAGGCATGGTGATGGGAACGGATGTGTTGATGCCGGATATCGACCCCAGCCTGCCCTCAGAACTCTCGCCGACCTTCATGACGGGCATCCTGCGCAACGAATTGCATTATGACGGCGTGGTGCTGACCGACGCACTCTATATGCTCGGCGTCACGAACCCCACCAAGCCCTATTATGCGGGCATGACCATGTATCAAGCCGGCGTGCAGGCGCTCATCGCCGGCTGCGACATGCTGAATTTCAGCTTCGACCTGCCGAAGTCGCTGCAAATGCGCGCTACCATCGAGGCGGCGATTCAAAACGGCCAGCTGACCATCGCGCGCATCAATCAATCCGTGATGCGCGTGCTGCGGCTGAAGATTGAGCGCGGCCTGATCCCATTTCATCCCGAAACGCCGCCCGGCGCGCCGCAACCGCAAATCGCCCGCGTGGCAGATGCGATCCCACCCCCTGACCCCCTCCCGATCTGAGAGGGAGGGGAGATGTCTTGGGAGAAGATCAGTCTTGATCTACGCGCTCACCCAGCCGAACAGGCTCCCCTTTCTCGCTTCGCTGGGGAAGGATAGGAGGTGGGACACATCATCCTTCATCCAATCCCATGAAGAGGTTGTTGAGGGATTCGGCCAGGGTGGGATGGGCGAAGATGGCGTCGCGTAGGGCAGTGTACGACAACTCGCCCATTATGGCGATCTCCACCATAGACATGATCTCGCCGCCCTCGATGCCCAGCACGGCGCAGCCGAGGATCTTGCCCGAATCAGCATCGACAACAGCTTTCATGAAGCCCCGCGTTTCAGCGGTTTCCAGCGCCCGCGCCACATTGCTCATCGGCATCTTCGCCACGCGAATGTTCCGGCCCTGCTGCCGCGCCTCGGTCTCGGTCATGCCGACGCGCCCCAGTTGCGGATCGATGAAAACGGTATATGGCACCAGCCGCCCCGTGATGGCGGCATGCCCACCCTCGATCAGATTGCGGCGCATGACGCGAAAATCATCATACGAGATGTGCGTGAAGGCTGGGCCGCCCTTCACATCACCCAGGGCGTAGATGCCAGGCACGTTGGTCGCCAGGGTGTCATCCACCGGAATGGTGCCGTCAGAGGCCACCTGCACGCCGGTCGCCGTCAGGTTGAGGCGATCCGTGTTGGGGGTGCGGCCCGCCGCTGCCAGCAGGTGCGATCCGCTCACGGTGCGCGTTCCCTGCGGCGTCTGCACGGTGAGGGCGATGGTCCCGTCCGGGGCCTGGCTTATCTGCTGCGGCATGCTGCTCAACAAAATCTCCACGCCATCCTCGGTGAGGATCTGTGCGACCGCCTCGGCCACATCGGGATCTTCTTTGCTCAGGAGCTGTTTGCCATGCTGGATGATGGTGACGCGGCTGCCGAAACGGCGAAACATCTGGCCGAATTCCAGGCCGACGTAGCCGCCGCCGATGATCAGCAGGTGGTCCGGCACGGCGTCCAACTCCATGATGCTGGTCGAGGTCAGATAGCGCACGTTCTCGATGCCCGGTACGCGCGGCACGGCAGGGCGGTCGCCGGTGTTGATGCAGATGATCTCCGCCGAAAGATCGCGTGTCGTGCCGTCGTTCAGATGCACAACCAGCGTCTTGGGACCGGTGAAGCTCGCCTCGCCCATCAGCAGATCCACCCCCGGCGTCGTTTCAATGGCGTGCTGGCTGCCAGCGCGAAAATCATTGACGATGTCGCGCTTGCGCCGCCGCACCACGCGCATGTCAACGTTCAGCAGCCCGGTTTCCCGCACGCCATAATCTGCGCCGCGCCGGGCCAGATAGGCCACACGGGCGCTGGCGACCATCGTTTTGGTGGGCGTGCACCCCTCGTTGATGCACGTGCCGCCCACATGCTCGCGTTCGATGATGGCGGTGCGCTTGCCCGCGCGTGCCAGCGCGGTGGAAAGTGGCCCGCCCGCCTGCCCCGCGCCGATGATGACGGCGTCATATCGCTCTGCTGCCATGCTACGTATTTCCTCTCTGCTTACCAGCCCGCTGTGCCGGGTTCACCCTTGAATGGACCAACAATATCACTGGTGATCCAGCCGCCGTAAAAGCCGCCGGCCTGAGGGCGCGCCGGTTCGCCATCGACCGTGCAGGCATCCATTTTGGCGGGATAAAACGCGACATGGTTGCGCAAAGCAGCGAAAGCGGGGGTGGGATGAGGATAGTACCATGCAGCCTGGTCGGCGGTTCTGCCGTTGACGGTGACGGCGTAATAGCTCGCCTCGCCCTTCCACTCGCAGAACGACCGCCCGGCGCACGGTGCCAGATAGCGCATCTGCACATCTTCGGGCGGGATGTAATAGACGGGCGGATGGCTCGTTTCCAGCACGCGCAACGCTCGCGTTGTCTGCGCGATGACGACGCCGTTGAAAATGACCTGAATCTGTTTGGTCGTTGGCTCCAGCCGGGGCGGGCGGGGATAATCCCACACAGATTCCTGGCCAGGGCCGGGGGGAATGGGCTGCACATGAGGCATGAGGGACGGCCTGCTTTCTGTTCAAAGGTGAAATCGCTGCTCGCCGGCCTGAATGGTTGTTGTCAGCCGGTTTTCTCGTGGTGCCAGCGGGCAAAACCAGCGCGCATCATAGGCGCACGAGGGATTGTAGGCTTGACACTCTGCATAGGCGAAAGCCATAGCAGATTCTTGGTTCAGCCAGCGGGCTTGCCGGTGTGACTCACGCCTCAACGGTAGCGGTCCCTCTGTCCCCAAGCGTTACGCAGTATTGCTACTGCCCGTTTTCCTGTGCCCCAGGATACGGAGCGCTTCC
>JAJPKG010000145.1 GCA_021323815.1 Pseudomonadota bacterium | reverse complement strand
TCTTGGGTGCGCTCCCTCCCGGCGGGGATGGCGGCGACAGCGGCCTGGGCATTATGCGTCTGTGTGTGCACCACAGCAAGCGCCTGTAAGATGTCACTATCCCCGCGCCCCTCGCGGACCTCGGCGCGCAAATCACCCAGGGCGTCGAGTAATTGCTGAATGGAAAGCCGCGCTCGGTCGGCGGGAGTGTGCGCCTGTGAGAGCGCGATCTGATTACGCAACTGCTTGATGCCATAGAGCCAGTCGCCGGGCAGGCTGTTAGCCGATGCGGCGAAAAGCGCGATCCCCATCACCAGCAGCAGTGCCAGCGCACTGCCCGCCGCGATGAAGATCCGCCGGGCGGATGGGGGGAAAACGCCTTTCCTGGGATGGCGTCCGTTCAGAGAGGGCGGCTGAGCTGCGCCCGATTGCAACTCGCGAGCACGAGCGCGCAGGCGCGTTTCCAGCCGCGCCGCGAAATCTGATGGCACGCGGATGCCGCGAAGAGCTTCCACATCAGCGGCGGCGTCCAGCATCTCCGCTTCCCGTGCGCTGATCTCACCGGGGTCGATGGGCTGCCGACGCAAAAGATGATCGAGGCGATCTTCGGGATTCATACTCGACCTCCTTTGCGGCGTTTCTCGCGGACCGCTCCCATTCGCTCCGCCAGGGCATCCAGCGCGCGAAATTGCAAGGCGCGAATCGCTCCCGGTTGCTTGCCTAATCCCTGGGCTAATTCTTCGATGCTCTGGCCGCCCAAAAAGCGGCCAATGATGACGATCTGTTGTTCTTCACTCAATGTGCCCAGCGCCAGGCCCAGTTCGGCCACCGCCTCGCGCCATTCGTGCAACGCAACAGGGTCGCTGGCAAGATCGGTCGCCACCAGATCCGGCGAAAGCCAGCCCTCCTGCTCGCTGGCCATATCCGGCAGGCGTTGCTGGCGCGCCTGGGCCTGCGTCAGTTGGTGCAGCGCGCGGGCCACCTTCGCCTGAGCGATGCGCAGCATCCAGGCAAAGAAACCGGCCTCATGGTTGGCGCGCAGATCGCCGATAGATTCTACCATCGTGAGAAAGCAATCGGCAACGATATCTTCCACCAGGTCAGGTCTGCGGCTGCGCGCCAGCACATAGCGATAGATGGTAGGCAAAGCGCGTTGATAGAGCGCCGCGATCGCATTCTCATCGTGAAGGCGAGCGCGGGCGATCAGTTGGGCGAACAGTTCACCGGAATCTTGCCTGCTCACGGCGCATCCTCCGCACCGCGAGAGTGGTTAGTGGCTGGGCTTTGGGGTCGGCTGGTGGCCGGGTCCTGGTGTGGGAGTGTGGTGGCCGTTGCCAGGACCAGGTGTGGGCTGTTCCCCACCCTGATGGGCATTGCCGTTCGCGTTCGCCTGGATGTTTGTGGCGAGCACGCTGCCATCGGCTTGTCGTTCACCAACAATGTTCGCATAGAGGCCGGCCTTCAGTCCTGCCGCACCGGGGTTGCCGTGTGAGGTGGCACCTTTACTGTTGTCAGCAGCGACCTCGACATGCGTTTGAGCCGTAAACTTCACCAGCACCGCCGCATGCGAGCCATTCGGCAAGAAGAGAAGGGTGCCGCTGGTGTTGCCTGCGTTGAAGGTCACACTGCTGATCAGCCCTTGCGCCTCGTAGTGCTGAGTGTGTTGATCCGTGTCAGGCGTCTGCGCCGGCTGATGGTGCGTGGTGACACTGGCGTTGGGACCAAAGATCGCGCCCGCAGCAAACGGCCCGGCATGATTTGCCGCCGCAACGGTGGTGCCTGCGACGGCGGTCACTGCCACCGCACTTATGATAACGGCGGCGAGTTTGGTTTTCAAGAGTGTTAGCACGAAAGTTCCCTCAGACGTTTGATGGGTCGCAAACATCTGGCCGGCCAGTAGATGCTGGAGTGATCACATCTGTATAGTACGGGCACAATCTCTTTTGTTATGCTCCCCGTCCGTCCACCCCATTTGGGTGATATCATACGCCATGAGCAGACATTGTTTTTTCAGCAACGAGGAGCGTTTCGCATCATGGCCGATCTTCGTCCCTTCCGGGGCTTTCGCTATGCCGATGACGATCTTGCGGCGGTGGTGACGCCGCCCTATGATGTCATCTCGCCTCAGCAGCAGGCACAGTATTACGAGCGCAGCGAGCACAACATCATTCGCCTGGAACTGGGGCGCGACGAGCCGGGCGACGACACGCTGGATAACCGCTACACGCGGGCGGCGGCGACCTTCGCTCGCTGGCGGCTGGAAGGCGTGTTGCAGCAAGATGCCGCCCCCGCGCTGTATCTTTATCAGCAGCAGTTCGCCGCAAACGGGCAGCAGTTCACGCGCACCAGCATTGTGGGGCGCGTGCGGCTGGAACCCTGGGAAGCGGGCGTCATCTTGCCGCACGAGCGCACCATGCCCAAACCCAAAGACGACCGGCTGCGCCTGCTGCGCGCCTGCACCGCCAACCTCAGCCCCATCATGGCGCTCTATGACGACCCCAAGAAGGCGGTGAATAAACTGCTGGCGAAAACGCTCAAAACTGCGCCGCTGGCACGCTGCACCGACGACGCG
>JAJPKG010000377.1 GCA_021323815.1 Pseudomonadota bacterium | reverse complement strand
GGGCGTGTCGGCGTCTTCGTTGTGCCGGCAACCGGCGTGGTTGGCGTCTTAGCGGTTCCCGCGCCGCCGGATGTTTTGTTCGCGGTTGCTCCCCCGCCGGTGGGGCGCGTGATGGGCTTGCTCGCACCGGCCTGCGCTCCGCTGGGCCTGGCGGCGGGTTTCGCCGTGCCCGCCGGCGGCGTGGTCGGCGTTGTTTTCGCCGTCGCTGGTTTCTCAACAACCGGTTGGGCGGTCATTTCAGGCGCAAGCTCAACCGGTTCCACTGGAACAACGAAATCTGATGCAACGATTTCCGGCATTTCTGCTGCCCGCTCTGCTGGAGCGCCGGCATTCACTGCGGCATCCGTGTCGGTGGGCTTGGGCACGCCCGCGCGCCGTGCGGCCTGGGCATTAGCGAGATTGGCTTTGCGCGCCTCGCGCCGGGCATCGCGTTTGTTTGATGGCGTTGACATTATAAAGTCCCCGTGATGGATAGGATTTCTTCCGTTTTCACACTGCTCATTCGCTGCGCGTATTCGGGATCGTATCACTTCTCAGTATACCGATGGGCGCGCGGCGCTGTCAAATGGCGGCCAAATGGACTTTCGGCATCCGCGCGTGCAGATGCCCAAAAACTGTGCGACAATGTGATGAATGCCCATTGCAGCACTGTTTGCATGCCGGCGACACCCCAGATGCGTCGTCGCGCATGATCACTCGCATTGAGGGGAGCGTGGACCGTTCGTGACCGCAGGGGGCGATCAGTTCGCTGACGCCGGATATGATGCTCAGTATATCGCCGCGCGTTTTGTGGCGCTGCTCGGCGCCGCCGCTGTGCAAACAGGCGCAGCAGCGGCAGGCTATGCCATTGATGGACGCGTGCCCGCCGTCGCGCTGCTGCCCGATGCCGCGTCGCAAGTGGCGGACGCCCTGGCGCTGGCGAGCGAATTGCAAGCAGCCGTTGCGCCCTGGGGTGGAGGCACGCAAATGAGCATCGGTTATCCGCTGGCGCGGCTGGATGTCGTGCTGTCGCTGGAACACTTCACGGGCCTCACCCTTGCCACTCCTGACGCCGAGGTGGTGGCGATTCAGGCGGGCACCACCTTAGCCGAGGCCAACGCCGCGCTGGCACCCTATGGCCGTTTTTTGCCTCTGGACGGCCCCTTGCCGCAACGCGCCACCGTCGGCGGGCGGCTGAGCACCGGAACCCTGGGTCTGCGCCGGGCCAGATATGGCAACCCACGCGATCTGCTGGAAAACCTGCACATCGCGCGCAGCAGCGGCATGTTGCTGTATACCGGCGGCATCAGAAATCGCTCGATGCAACATCACGCGTTGGGCTATGATCTCAACAATGTGTTCGTCGGCGCGCTGGGAACGCTGGGTGTCGTTCTGCAAGCACGACTGCGCACCATTCCCCTGCCGGAAAGCGAAGCGACGGTCATCGCGGCTTTCGCCGAGCCGGCGGCCATCTGGGATCTGCTGGACGATCTGGCGGCGGTGGAATTTCAGCCTGTCGCCAGCGTGGCATGCAGCGCCGGCACGCTGGGCGCGGAGCGTGGTCTAACCACCGCGCAGGCGGATGAGATCGAGCCGGGGGCGCATCCCTTGCTGCTGGTGCGTTTGGCCGGCACGCCGCTGGATGTGCGTCGCCAGGCCTTGACGGTGCGCAGCCTGATGATGAAATATGGCGCGGCGCATCCGCTGCTGCTGCACGGTGCCGCCATGCTGCCCGCCTGGCAAGCGCTGGATGATGTGCCCGCGACGATTGATCTGCTGCCGACGGAAGCGGTGATCAAAGTGGCGGCGCTGCCATCCGAACTGGGAACGGTGGTGGAAGCGGCGCGCGCCATGAGCGCGGAACATGGCTTGCGCCTGTGCTGGCTGGCCGATACCCTCACCGGACTGCTCTGGTTGCGCATCAACGGCGAGGCTGCCGGCGACACTTTCAGCGCGTCACTGATCGGGCTGCAAGACGCGCTGGCGCGCCGGTGGCGTAACGCCATTGTGCTGGGCTGCGCGAGCGAGTTGCGCCGCCGGCTGCCGCTGTGGGGCGCGGACCCGCAGGCGCTGGAATTGCTGCGCGCCGTCAAGGGCAAGCTGGACCCATCGGGGATTCTGAATCCAGGCCGCTTTGGGGGAAAATGACATGCGAAACGCCCGGACCGTCGCGGTCCGGGCGTTATCTTCTGCTCGTTCACGGCGCGGCGGCATCATGAGCGGTGCCGCAACAAATGCGCCGACAAAGCGCCTTCCCGATTCACCAGCATGAAGCATTGGTCTACCAGTTTGTCTCGCGCTAAGCCGCATATCGGGTGTATATGCGCGAACGAAGCATCAGCGTGGTTACTACGAGAAGGGGTGGAGAAGCCCGCCGAAACGGGCCATCCTAGTCAGTCTGAATCACCATGTAAAAAAGGCGAATCGGCTTCTTCATAGGGAACATAGGCGATGTTACTCCTCTCCTCGTTCCTAATGCAAGGCTTGCAGCGGGGTTTTGGGCCTCGCCCTCTCAGCCTTGAGCCTGTCTCAGTATGGAACTGACATTACTATAGTAGCGTGAAATTCCCGTTCTGTCAAGTCTTTTTGCCGGGAATTTCCGCGTATTTCAAAAATCCTGGCGAACAGGGGCGGCCCCCCCTCCAGCAAAGCTCAAGCGGGGAAGCCAAGAGGGGAGCAAGTCAGCGCGTGGCGAGACCGCCGGGGGATAGAATCCCCCGGCTCAAAAAGCAAAGCCCTGCCGGGCTGGGAGGGGGAATGCTCGTGGAATGAGTGATTCATTCTGTGGCAGACACAGAAGCCGTTGGCGTGGCAGCGCGCATGGCTTGGACGGCTTTGGAGCGTTCGATGCTCAGCGGGATCAGCGGCAGCAGGGACAGGATGAACATCGCAGCGACATAGGGAAACAGCGCCACGAAGCCCAGTTGGTCGATGAGCAAACCTGAGATGACGCCGGTGAGCGGCACCGCAATGGAGGTGATGGTGCTGTTCAAGCCGGTATAGAGGCCCATTTGATCCGCGAACACAATGCGCGTCAGCAAGGGATAGGATGTCGCGGTTTGCGCGGCGTTGCCGATACCCGCTAGAGCCAGCACGAAGCACAGCGGCACGAAATCCTTGATGACAATCGCCAGCAGCGCGGCAGCCGTCATGCACGCGACGCCGAAGACGAAGATGGTTTTCAGCCCCACGCGGTCGCTCAGCACGCCCGGCGGCCACACCGGCAGCGCGCTGAACAGCAGCAATATCAACGGCAGCAAAAAGACGATGCCCTCGCTGAAATGCAGCCCGTCTTTGGCATAGCGCGTCAGCGTGACAGAGATGGTGTTGATGCCGAACCACAAAAAGAATTGCGAGGCGAAAAAAAGCAAGACTTGCGGATCGCTGCGCAAGCCATTCCAATAGTCGCGCAGGGTATAGCGCCGGTGGGTCGTCACGCCCACCAGTTCTTTGCGCTCTCGAATGCCGAGCAGCGTGGGCAGAAAGGTCAGCGCCAGCAACACCGCGCTGATGAGAAAGAGCGACCCCACTCCAATGGTCGCAACCAGCACCAATGCGATCAACAAAAAGACCACCTGGCCGATGGCCCCCACCGCCTGAAAGATGCCGTTCACCGTGCCGCGCTGCTTGATGGGCGTGATATCCGCCAGTAACGCCAGATAAGGATCATAGGCGATGTTGAAGGCCAGCGAGAAAATGAAGATGCTGATGCTGACAGCGACCAGCGCAAGGGTGGGTGAAAGACCAGGGAGAAGGACGTGCAGTTGGGAAAACAGCGGCGTCAGGATCAAGAACAGCACGGTGATGGGCATGAACCAGGCGACAAAGGGCAATCTGCGCCCCAGGCGTGTCCACGTGCGGTCGCTGCTGGCCCCGACGATGGGCTGAATGATCGATCCCTCAAAGGAGTGCGTGCTGCTGAGCAGATTGCTCAACACCACCGACGCGCCCAGGTTGCCCAACAACAACGGCAAGAAGAAATTGTTGAGGGCGAAGAAGATGCCCGCACCCACGTTGCCGCTGGAATAGGCAAGCGCTTTGCGTGTGGAGATGGGCGCAAGTTCGGTGGTTGAGGGTGACGCGTCCAGCGCGATAATCTCCCCACCGATAATCTCCGGGTTCAATTCCATACGTGGCCCCTGAACCTATGGTGTTGAGCGGCACGCAACCTCGCATGCCGCGTTCTGTTCCCCCTCTCGAGCTGTGCAGGGGAGGCGGTTAGGGGGGAGCATCGTCTGCTAGCGGCGCACGCCCTTGATGAAGCGCACCGTCACCGTCCCCAGCAGGGCATAAAGCACCAGCAGCACGAACAGCATGGTATAGCCGAAATGCGGCTGACCGCCGATGGCGAAGATGCCGCCCGCGTTGAAGGCGACGATGGCATACGCGCCGACGATATAGGCGATGACCTGCGGCGAGGTGAGCGCGATATTCCACACGCCCATGTCACGCGCGTAGTTCTCCTCGCTGGGCAATACGTCCGTCACCAGCGCCCAGTCCACGCTGATATATGAGCCATAGCCCAGGCCGAAGATCGCCGCGCTGATATAGAGGATGCTCTGCACCGAGGGGAACAGCAGCGACAGCACGATGAAGATCGCCCCGACCAACGCCATGAAACCGCCCGCGATATACACCATGCGCTTGCGACCGAAACGATCTGACAGATAGCCTGCGAAGCCGGTGCTGATGGCCGCCGTGCCGATGACGATGGCCAGGAAGTTGCCGCTGGCCGCGACAGCCTGTTTCGCTGGATCTGTCGTATCGCGCAGCGTGACATCTTGCAGGTAATATTGCAGGAAGCCGAAGACGGTATAGATGCCCAGCATCATAATCGCCCGCGTCGCCAGCACCCAGGCGAAGTCGCTGTTTTGGCGCGGGCGGAAGTCGAACGCTTTGGCGACACCCAGCGAGCCGATGATCAGCGCGGGAAAGACGAGAATGTTGGCAGCGTTTTGATCGGTCTGATAGTCCAGCCGCAACAGGGTCAACACGCCCAGCGTCAGCGCCGTCGCCACCAAAATGCCGCCGACAGTCGCCAGCACGTCGCGCAGCAGCGCGCCATTTGAGCGCACCATGCCCGTCGCGGTGGGCATATCCTGGCGCTCAGCAATAGGGCGCTCTTTAACAATGAACACCGTCAGCAGGGCGAAGAGCAGCACAAACGCGGAAATGAAGGCGTAGATGGCGAGGAGATTCTGCTGATATTGAGCGAATGTCTGCGTGCCGTTGAGCAGAGATGACACGTCAATGTGGAAGAACAGCGCGGCAGCCTCAGCACCAACGATGGTGCCGACCATCTGGCCGATGCCCATGTAGCCCGAAGCTCTGCCGCGCTGCGCGGCGGGAACCAGATCCGGCAGATAGGCATGAAACGGCGCGGCGGCGGCGTTATTGCCCAATTGCGTGATCATCAAGCCGCCCACCAGCACATAGAGATTCGGAGCCAGGGCCATGATCGCCAGACCAACGATATTGACGAGCGTGCCGCCGAGGATATAGGGCTTGCGCCGCCCCCAGCGCAGCCGCGTGCGGTCACTGAGCCAGCCAAAGAGCGGATT
>JAJPKG010000178.1 GCA_021323815.1 Pseudomonadota bacterium | reverse complement strand
CAAATCGCCGGCCTGATTCAGGGCGCGTGCTGGATGACCACCAACCACTCGGTGTATTGGTGTCTGACTGCCATTCGCCCCTATCTGATCGCTCGCACGGTTTCCGGCGCGCTGATGGTTTCCGGCGGCTGGATTCAGATCTACAACCTGTATAAGACGGCGACTGCCGGGCAATACATCACGTCGATCTCCGGTCCGGCGGCGGTGGATGCCGGTGGATTGTGATCCGGTTTAGGGAATTGATCGTCGGTGCGCGGCCCTGCGCTGCGCGCCCCTGAGGGTAAAGGAGCTGGAGCGATGGCGCGTATTCCCCCCGAAGAATTGCCGGTGCGTGGCCGACGGGTGTATCGCGTCGGGCGCGACGAATTTCGCGCCGTGCTGCCGGTGGCCATCATCGCGGTCCTGTGGATCGCGGCGATCTACGGCATCATGGTGTATGAATCGGTGTATCAACTGCCGTTGCTGGCGCACGTGAAATAACGCGTGCCATGCGCGCACTCATAGATTTGTTGTTTGGTGAAGGGAGCATCACGCTATGCGCATGACGCTCGGTTCAACGGCGGTCGGCGCGGCCATCGTCGTGTTTAGCGTCATCTTCGTGGTGGTGGCGATGCCGGCGCTGGTGTTTCACCCAAAGCCGTCGGATATTGCGGAACCATATACGCCCCAGCAGTTGCATGGGCGTGAAGTTTATATGGCGAACGGCTGCTTTTATTGTCACAGCCAATTTATTCGCCCGCAAGACTGGAACCAGCCGGGCGTCACAGATTCCAATGGGCGCGTGGCGCAAGCGGGCGACTATGCCTATCAGCAGACGGCGCTGCTGGGCCAGCACCGCAACGGCCCCGACCTTTCGGAAGAGGGCGGCGTGCACCCGGACGACTGGCACTATGCCCACTTCTTCAACCCGCGCTTCGTCAACCCGAAGTCGATCATGCCGCAGTTCTCGTATCTGTGGAATACGAACAGCGACGGCACGGTGACGCCGACGCCGGATCTGGTGGATCTGGTCGCGTATGTGCAGAATCTCGGCGGCAAGCTGGCCGATGAGCGCTATGCCGAGCAACTCTCGCAGAAAAAGCTCTTCGCAGACGCCATCATCGCGCCGTCGAATCCGCAAATTGAGCAGATCTATGGCGTGAAAGATCCAGGCCAGCAGTTCGGTGACACCAACCAGAAGGCGCTGCTCTCGGTGGTGCCGCAAAAATTTTGGGATCTGCTCGATCCAGTGCCAGCGGACGACCGCTCGCTGATCGACGGCAAGACGGTCTATGTCACCAACTGCATCGGCTGTCACGGCGTCTTGGGCAACGCGAACGGCCCGGCGGACCAGTTCTTGAACCCGTACGCCTATAACTTCACCAACGCGGATAACATGGCGCACGGCCTCAGCACCAGCCCCGGTTCGCTCTATGAGCATATCCTGTATGGCATCAAGGGGACGGCGATGCAGCCCTTTGGCCAGGACTTGACGGTGCAGAACATTTGGGATGTGGTGAACTTCCTGTATACCATTCCCAATGGTGGCCTGACGGCTCCCGGTGGCCCGACGATGTCGATGTACATCCAGTGGTCGCCTTCACGGGAGTTGGAAGATTTGCTGAAGGCCCCGCAGGCGACGCCCTCAGGAGGCAGCACGACAGCAGTCACGCCGTCGCCGGCAGCCTTCCGCGAGCAAGGGCCGCCGGTTGTGGTGCGCGGATAATGCAACCAAACGCTGGCATGAGGTGATAACCATGATGGGATGGACACGACTGGCGCAGCAGCGCCCCGGCGAGGCGGCGCGTCGCCTGGCGATTTTGACGGGCCTGACGCTGGCGATGGTGGTCGCCGGCTCGGCCCCCGCGCTGGCCGACGACCGGCCTGACGGCGCGGAGATGGCGACTGCCGGCGCGATGATGGTGGTCATCGCCATCGCCTTCGTCATGGCGGCCCTCGGCTTGCTGTGGTCCTGGAAGAACGGCGAATATGACGAGCCGGAAGAGATCAAATATCAGATGCTCGCCATGACGGAGGATGAACCCGACTTTTGGGAGATGGGAACCCATGAGGCGGAAGACGACCTCTATGAAGACGAGACGCCGCGCCGCTTGATTGGACAGCCGGCAGCGCGCTGAGCGAGGTGCAAGACATGGCGCAGGTGCAGACGGCACACGCGACAACGCTCGCGCGCCGGCAGTGGAAGCGCGTCAAACGGGCGGTGCGCCGCTACCGCGAGGTCATCATGATTGTGCTGACCTTGCTGTTAAGCGCCGCCTTCCTATTTTATGGCTATTACGTCGCGCTGATGCTGGAATCGCAGCATCCGCATTGGTTCGGCAACGGCTATTGATCGAGTTCGTCAGGCGAGGCATGTTAGAGGCGCGATATATCACGCCCTTACGTGTCCGGGTTACGATATTCAGGAGGGCAAGGCACCATGCCTGGAGCAGAAGGACGAACCGGGTGGCCCTGGGACGGTTTACCCTGGCAATTGAACTGGGGGTTCATCATCCTGGAAATCTCCCCGTTCGTGATATTGATCGGCGCGATCATCTTTGGCGCGCTGAGCAATCGTTTGCAGATCTTCAAGCCGCGCAAAGGCGCGGTGGTTGAAGACATCGGCGGCAGCGTGCAGGAAAACGGCGCGTTTCTGGTGCCGTATGTCATCGCCGGCTTCTGGATCATCACCGCCATCGTGGTGATTATCTACACCTTCAACAACGCCATTTTCGGCGAGCAATATTAAGGGAGCAGCCTCACCCCCAGCACAGCGAGAAGGGGGAAGGAATGAGGCAGGAGGAAAGCTATGCCGGATGAGACCCCGCCGATGAGTTCCACTGATGAATCATGGCGTTTCGATGTCGGCCCCGTGCCGCCGATGACGTGGTTCTGGATCTTCTTGATGGCGTTTTACATCATCGCGACGGGCATCGGCCTCTATTTCGCGATGGGCAACACCTATGTGACGGTGCCGCAGGGCACCTGGCCGTTGCGCTAGGAGGAATGGGGCATGGCATTCGTGCGCACCATCACCTATACCTTCCCGTATGATAAAATCGAAGAGCTTCAGACGGGAACAGATACCTGGCTGCGTCTGGTGTCGGCACACAAACTGATCGCGCAGGAAAGCCTGGGCATGCTCGACACCGGCGTGTGGATAACGCAAGATTCCGATGGCACCGTGCGGGTGAAAAGCGTGACGGAATGGTTCAGCCTGGAAGACATGCAGGCGTTCGCAACCGACCCCGACGTGCAGATGCACGAACGGGAGATCACCAGGCTGACCTCACAGCCGCCGGCGGTGGAAATTTTTGAAGTGATAGGCTGAGGCAGAGAAGCTCCTGCTCGACGCGGGAGCCTCTCGACGGCAGTATGAGCATTTACGACAACGGCACCGAGTTCCCCTGGGAAATCTGGCTTGGTCTGGCGATCGCCGCCGTAGCGCTGTATCTGGCGCTGCGCGTGACGCGCAAAGCCGACCGGCGCAGGCAAGCTCGCTCTTCATCCACTCGGCCCTCTTCTTCCCCCAAAGGCTCCCGTCCCCCCAGCGATTCCGCATCTCGTGGAGGTTAATCTAACATGGACGCACCCGTGTGGTCGAACGACCTGCTCTATCTGCGGGAGATGATCCTGACCATCGCCATCACGGTGGGGATGACGTGGCTGTGTTTTTACATCAGCCGCAAGGCGGATCGCAAACGCGCCGCCCGCATCGCGCAGGGCTTGCCGCCCACCAAACCGCACGCGACTGATACCAATATGCGATCGAAATCGTAGAACAGAGGAACGTTGATGGCTACGACAGCTGCGCGGACGGCCAAAGTCCGTCCCCAAAGCGCAATGACGGCGGCGAAGCGCCCCCCGGTTTCCGCCACCGCGAAGGCCAAAACCGCCGCAACGGCGGCAGTGAAGCCGGCGGCGCGCGCCAGCGCCAATTCACCCGCGAAAGCGAACGCTGTCACGCCCGTCGCCTCTGCCGCGCCGGCAAACAAGCCCAATCGCGCCGAGCGTTTCCTGGCCAGCATTGAGTCGGTGCAGGAACCGCGACCGAGCGGCAAGCGCAAGCCCTGGCCGTTGTGGCGCAAGGTGGCGCTGTGGGCAGTGATGCTGATGCCGCTCTATGCCATCATCATCTATATCATCGGTGCGTTCTACTTCTTGCCCTACGAACTGAAAGGCGTCGGCGTCAACAAATCGTTGCCCTCTCATGTGCAGAGCGTAGTGGGCGACATCAGCGTGCCGGATCAAGAGGGCGTGTTTTTGCAGACGAGTGCAGATCCTCATGCCACTCTTGATCAGATCTTGCAATATAACGACCGGGGATTGCAGCCGCCGTTGAACGCGCAGATGGTGCTCAAACCCACCGGCCTGCGCTATATCTTGATTCGCCAGGCGCAGGTGTCGCTGCCCGGCGATTATCAGGTGTTTCGCATCGGCCCAAAGGGAACGGATGTCCCCTTTACCTCGGTGACGGCGCAGCGCGTGAAATCACCCGGCATCGCACTCATTGCGATCAGCATGCCCAATCACGCTCCCTGGCCGGCGGGATCTTACGTCATCTATGTGCCGGAATCCGGTCTGGATGATGGGACGTTCTATTGTTTCTTCACCATCACATCCTAGCCCCATCCCCGGCCTCTCCCCAGCAACGCTGGAAGGGGAGACAGCGCAGCAATGGACGAGAAGGCGGTACATGATATGGAGATGCAGGTGGTTGCGGTGCTTTCGACCGCTCAACAAAATCTGTTGACGTGGGTGGCGATCATCGTCTTTTGCGCGCTGGTCGTTGTCGCGGCGCGCTTCGTGGGCGTGATGAAAAGTCTCTATCTCGGCTTCGAGCTGGCGCTGACGATCCTCTGGTTCTGGGCGACGGCCTGGCAGTGGGGCATCCGCAACGAGCCGACGAGCGATGGCGGCACCATCGTCGGCGCACTGGTTTTTCTGGCGTTCGGCATCGGCACCGCCTGGATGCTGTGCAACGAGATCATCACCACCGCGCGCACCCAGTTCGGCGTGGAACTGAACCTGTTCCGCCGCTATCGTCTGATGGAAAAACTTGCCGCCAGGATGGCGACCAACGCCCCTGCCGGCCCACAAGAAGTTCCCTTTGATCTGCCGCCTGAGGAGTAGCCGTCATGTCCACGTCTGTTGTTCGCCAGCGAGGCACCACCCTCGATCATCTGCATGGCGGCAGCGCCATCGTCAAGCCACGCGCCGTTGTCGATGTCAATGCCGAGCGGATGTTTGTGCGCTTCTATGCCGCCGCCGCCATTGGTCTGGTGCTGGGGGGCATTCAGGGCATCGTGCAGCGCTTGCCGGGGATCTCAGACTGGCTCTATGCGGCGGGATATGGTGGGCATCTCATCACCAATCTGGCGCAGACGCACATCATCATGGTCGGCGCGGGCACACTCACCATCACCGCCACCATGTATTACCTGCTGCCGCGCATCCTCAACCGCCCGCTCTATTCGCGCACGCTGACGCTGCTGTCGTTCTGGTTCACTGTCGCCGGCGTCTATAGCTTTTATTTCGTCATGCTGATCGAGGGCGTCATCCTCGGCGGCGCGGTCACGCGCGGCGTGCCCTATGACACGGCGCGGCACCTGCTGGGTGCATGGTATGACGTGCCGACCGGCGTGGCGGGCGGCATCATGGGGGTGGGCTACTGGCTCTTCATCGCCAACATTTACCTGACCATGCGCGGGCCGCGCTCGTGGAAGGGGCCGGAAAGCTTCATCGCCAAATATATTTTCGTCGGCGCGACATGCCTGTTCCTGGGAACGCTGCAAGGCTTCTATCAAGTGCTGCCCTGGTCGGTGAACTTCATCCGTGCCACCGGTGCGGCGGGCGAAGAGATCGATCCCATCGCGCATGCGCACATCAACATGGTGGGCGGCGTGGCCGTCACGCTGATGGGCATGAGCTATTACATTCTGCCGCGCATCCTCGGCAAGCCGATCTGGAACCTCAAGCTGGCGAAGATCTCGTTCTGGTTCACGCTCATCGGCGTCTTCGGCTTCTGGCTTTCGCTCATCACGTTGGGCATCGTCGAAGGCAACATCATGCTGGACCTGATGCGCCACGCCAACAACCTGAGCGTCGATGCCGCTTACGATCTGGCCATCGATCGCGTCGGCATCTGGCATAATCTGTTGCGGGCGGGTTTTGGTGCGACGATGGGCGTCGGCTTCTGGTCGTATATTTTCCTCATCTATAAGACGGTCAGCGGCAAAAAACAGGCGCAGGCATATCCCGACCGGCTGGTGACGGGCGATGTCGCCGTGCCCGCGCCGGACGCCGACACGCGCTTCAATGCGTTTTTCTTCGTCGCCGCCGCCACCGCCATGCTCATCGGCACCATTCAGGGCGTCATCCAGATCTTGCCCTTCGCCAGCGAATGGCTGGATGCCGCCGGCCAGGCGGGGGATATGATCACCCCGTTGGCGCATGCGCAGATGAACATCGTTGCCAGCACCGGCTTCGCCCTGATGGGGCTGGTCTATTTTGCCCTGCCCAAACTCAGCGGCAAGCAATGGGTGAGCCAGCCGCTCATCCGCGTCTCGTTCACGCTGATGGTGACGGGCATCTTGCTCTATTACGTCTCGCTGCTGACGCTCGGCTTCATCGAAAGCATCCGCGTCCACCAATTGATGGCGCTGCCGAACGGCTGCATGGGCAATCCGTGCGACGAACTGACGGCGTTCAACATGGCTCGCGCCGAAGTGGGCTGGTCGCATCCCTTCTGGTTGACATTCGGCAACATCTTTTTGGCGGGGGCCTACATCACCTATGCCGCGAACGTGCTGGCGACGCTCGGCCCCGAACATGTGCGCGGCTCCGTCGCTGAGTGGATTCTGCAGGGCGCATATCTGCTGGACCGCGCGCTGAAGGTGAACCGCAAGCAGCAGGTGACGGATGTTGCCGTGCTGCGCCTGCGCGCCATCCGCACCTTCTTCATCGAGTTGGGGGCCTGTCTGGTGGGCGGTGCCGGCATCGGCTGGGTGAATTCCGGTCGCCCGGCGTTTGGCTGGTCGATCTTCTTCACCTGGTTTGGCGGCTGGCTGATCTATGTTGAATGGAATCTGGCGGCGCAATCGCAGATTTACGGCCCCGATTTCCGCTTCGTGCTGCCGGTGATCCCGCTCTATTTCGGTCTAGCGCTGACCTCAGCCTTCTGCGCGGCGCTGACCTATTGGCGGCGCGGCCTCAAACGCAAAGCCGTGCGCCCCACCCCCGCGCTGGTGGTGGAATCGAACGCGCTGCTCATCGAAGACGCACCCAGTCTGGCGGAGTGAGGGTGGTGAGCCTGCCGGGAAATTCGATTCCCCGGCGGCCTTGTCCCTGTGTAACCAGCATCTGCGTTCGCTCGCGTTCATGCGACAGCCATTGCATATCATGCTTTCCCCTCTATCGCTCGCAATGCCCAACATTCGCTATAATACAGGACAACTCCCTGTTCTTTCAGGCAAAGGAGCAGCTATCATGTCATCATCCTTCCGAGCGTTTGTCGTCAACAAGACCGAGAATGATTTCACCGCCAGCGTGCGTGAGTTGAGCGCGGCAGATCTTCCCGCTGGGGAAGTTTTGATCCGCGTGGCCTATTCGGATGTGAATTACAAAGATGGGCTGGCATGCATCCCCAATGGGCAGATTGTGCGCAACTATCCCTTTGTGCCGGGGATCGATCTGGCCGGGACGGTGGAAGAATCCGCTGATGCGCGCTTCACGCCGGGCGATGGCGTGCTGGTGACGGGCTATGGTCTGGGCGTGTCGCATTTCGGCGGCTTCAGCCAGTTCGCTCGCGTGCCGGCGGAATGGGTGGTGCCGTTGCCGCCAGGACTGACGGCGCGCGAGGCGATGGCCCTGGGAACGGCGGGCTTCACCGCCGCGCTGGCGCTGCACCAGTTGCAGGCGCATGGGGTGATGCCGGAGCGCGGCCCCGTGCTGGTGACGGGCGCGACCGGAGGTGTGGGCAGCATCGCCGTCGCCCTGTTAGCGCAACTGGGCTATAGCGTCGCCGCCAGCACCGGCAAACGCGGGGAACATGATTATCTGCGGTCGCTGGGCGCGGGCGAGATCATTGACCGCGAGATGCTGGCAGCGGAAAGCAGCAAGCCCCTGGAAAAAGAACACTGGGCGGGAGCCATCGACGCGGTGGGTGGCACAACATTGGCGAATGTGCTGCGCGCCACGCGCTATGGTGGCTCGGTCGCGGCGGTGGGGCTGACCGGCGGCGGCGCGCTGCCCACAACGGTGTATCCTTTCATCCTGCGGGCGGTGAACCTGCTGGGCATCGATTCCGTGCAATGCCCCATGCCGTTGCGCCGCACCATCTGGCAGCGCCTGGCGACGGACTGGAAGCCGGCTCGTCTGGATGCCGTCATCGCCCGCGAGGTGGGGTTGGATGCCCTGCCGGACGTGACGAGGGAGATTCTCAACGGCGCGGTGCGCGGGCGCGTGCTGGTGGCGCTGGCATAAGAGATGCTGAGGTGAAACGTTTCGAGGATTGGCACGTATGGTACTAGAGGACCAGCTTGCAATGCAACACGGGGAGCAACAGGCGATGACGCAACAACGTGGCAGTGGAATGATGCGGTGGACGCGGTGGAGCGTGCCGGCGGTGCTGGCAGTGTCGCTGGCGCTCAGCGGCTGTGGCACCGGCATCACCATCGGTGCGGTGACGTTTGGCAATCAGCGCACCCCGCCCACCATCGTGACCGTCGCGAATACCGATCCCGCACCCTTTGCGTCACACAGCCAAAACTGGTCGGGCTATTACATGCAGGAATGGGGAATGACCACCGTACAGGGAAGTTGGCAGGTGCCACGCGTCACCGGCCCCCGCGAGAGCGATTCGTCAACGTGGGTGGGCATTGGCGGCGTGCGCAACAACTCGCTCATCCAGGCCGGCACCGATCAGTTGATTCAAAAGGGCAAGACCTATTATTTCGCCTGGTATGAACTGCTTCCCGCGCCGCCGCAGACCTTCAAGAACCTGAACGTGCTGCCGGGCGATAACGTGACTTTCAGCATCACCTACCAGGGCGGTGACACGTGGCGGATAGATGCCACCGACCACGACGCGCGCCAGCAGGCATCGAAAACGGTGCATTATCACAGTTGTCAGTGTTCCGCCGAGTGGATCGAAGAAGCGCCGACCGTGCGGCAGCAACAGGCGCAGTTGGCGAATTTCGGCTCAGTGACCTTCACCAACATCGGGGCGACCATTCAACACGAAACGGTGATCCCTTCGCGGATGTGTCCCTTTCCGCTGCGGCAAAAGCCCTATTGCTCCGTCCCCATTCGCATGGTGGACCGCGACGATGTGACGCTGGTTGAACCGCAACGGCTCTATCCCGGCACATTTTCGCTGGTGTATGTGTACGACCCCTCGTAGCATGTTTAGTGGTTTATCGGCAGCTGATTGGGCAGATAGGCATGGCCATCAGTGCCGATGATGTGCTGCTGGCCGTCCGCGCCCGCAATCAGCCACACCGGATCGTCCGGCAGAATGCCCCCGCCCGTCCAGTTCAGCGTGCCCTGATCGATCCCTTGCGGATTGATGTTGAGATAGACCAGGCGCGGCGGCATGGCAGAGAGCGGCTGAGTGTGTGCCTGCGAGGCGAGCGCGCTCAACGCACGGGGCAGCGCAATCTGCGCGATGGCACCATGCGCCCGTGGGATGGCATAGGTGTCGATGGACTGCACATGCAGTGCGGTGTGCGTGGCATTCAGTTCTGCCACCACCGCGCCCACGCTGCTGCCGCTGGCGGCATCCAGCACGGGGATGATGTCATAATCCGGCAGGGTGACGCCCGAAGTGGGGGGATACCCTTGCACCAGCACCGGCGTTCCCAGATGCGACAGATCCGTCAGATAGTCGCCGTTGCCTGAACGGTTCACCTGAAAGAGGGGGCTTTGGCGCGCGGCGGCAATGATATCCGCTGGCGCTTGCGAGCGCAGGGGGATCCAACCCGGAGGCAGCGATGCGCTGGTTGTGCCGGCATTGGTGGCAGTGGCGCTGGGCTGCGCCTGCGCCGATTGCCCGCAGGCGATGATGACGGCGACGGCAAAGACCATGACCGCCAGTCCCAGTAAGGCAAAGGGCGAGTTGTACATAATGACGCGCAGCACGCGGGTCATTGGTGGCTGGCGGCGTGCGATGCGACGGTGCGATCGGCTGCTCATTGGGATCATTGCCTCCGTTTCAATCAGGGCGCGGTCAATTCGTTGCCCATGTCCGTAAATGCCCAGTCGGGGCTGCTCAGCCCATCGGTGGTGTGGTTGTCGCGCTGAATCCAACTGAAGCCATGATACCAGTGAACCGGCTGCGACGCGGTGGGCGTATAGATGCCGACCGTCGGTTCCGGGTCGTCTGTGTTGATGGAGCCATCGGCGCGCTGGCCATAGTAGCGCGACCACAGCGTATAATAGCCCGCGCCCCAGTTGGCACCTTGATCTACCCACTCATCCTCACTCACCTCGAAACGGCTGACGGAGCCGGCAAACATCGGGTCGCGGATGATGAGGCCGATGACACTGAGCGGATCAGACTGATAGAGGGACACCCTGGCCCAGCCGCCGGTGACAATGACGGAATGTTCGCCGCCGTTGATGATCACCGACATCGGCTCGCTATACGTCTTCCAGGCGCGAAACAAAGAGATCGTCGCCTGCTGAGCCTGCGTCGGAAATGCCGGCTCTGTGGAAGAATGAAACTGCCAGCGATAGATATAGTTGTGAAAGACCGTTCCCGCTGGCGCGTAGTGCTGCTGAATATAGGCTGCCGAGCGCGGATCGACCCCGCGATCCGGCGCAATATTGGTCACGCCGGCATATTCGTTGACCGGCGTGGCATAGCCCCACTGGCTTGCGCCCGCTTTCCGGTTATCGGCGGCGATGGAATATTGTTGCGAGCGGCTGGTGAAGCGCATGGCCAGGCCGTCTTCTTCGTCCACATAGTTGACGACCGCCATTGCGGTGGCGATGGCGCAATAGGGACCCGTTTGCTGCGGCCAGATGTTTTGCACCGCCGCCGACATCCTCTTTTCACTCGTTCCAAAATAATGGATGAAGTTGTATGGAGTAACGATTTTGGGTGACGCCGCATGTGTGCGGCTCCAAGAAATGGCCACGAGCGTGCCGGCGACAAACAGCAGCGCCAACGAGCAATTCAGCGCCATGCGTTGATAGCGATTCATCTTTGCTCCATTCTAGTCATGGTGTTGTTAATTCCTTTCCCAGATCGGTGAAGGCCCAGTCGGGGCTGCCCAGCCCATTGGCGGTGTTGTTATCGCGCCGAATCCAACTGAAGCCGTGATACCAGTGGTCGGGATATTTCGTGTCGGGCCGATAGATGCCGACGGTCGGTTCTGGATCATCCGTGTTGACGGAATGATCGACGTTTTGGCCGTAATAGCGTGACCACAGCGTATAATAGCCTGCGCCCCAGTTGGCACCGTGATTCGTCCAGGCGTCGTCATCCACCTCAAAACGGCTGACCACCAGCAAACATCGGATCGCGGATGATGACGGCGGTGGCATTGACGGGATAATATTTATCGGCGGGGGCGGTGGTCCAGCCGCCACTGACGATGACGGAATGCTCGCCGCCATTGATGATCACCGACATCGGCTCGGCATAGGCCAGCCACGACCGGAAGAGTGAGGTGGTCGCCTGCCAGGTCTGCCAGAGATAGGTTGGCTCTTTGGGATAGTGGAACGGCCAGCGATAGATGTAATTATGGAAGACGACGCCCGATGGCGCGTAGTGCTGCTGGAT
>JAJPKG010000480.1 GCA_021323815.1 Pseudomonadota bacterium | reverse complement strand
CGCTTCCGCTTCGTCATCCTCGGTGATGCGCACCGCCTGGCGCGGCATGGTGCTGGTGCTGGAAGCAGCAGTGGTTGTCGGCGATGCAACGGCGGGCAGATCCACCGTTTCGCCCAGGATGGCCTGATAGCGCGGGCGCAACGCGGCAACAATGCCGGCCTTGCCGCCCTGCTCGCCGGTGTCGCCGGTGATCAGCGCCTCTAAGCCCTGGGCAGTGTCAAAGACCAGACTGAGGATTTCCGGCGTGACGACCAGCGAACCATCGCTGATGCGATCCAGCAGATCCTCGCACAGGTGAGCGAGATCCGCCACAACGTTGAAGCCGGTGATAGCAGCGGCACCTTTGAGCGTGTGCATGGCGCGGCGCACCGAGCGGATGGCCTCGGCATCATTGGGCGCGCGCTCAAGCGCATTCAGGCCGTCGGAGATGGCGCGCAGATGTTCTTCGGCCTCGGCGCGAAAGACTTCCAGCGCCTCTTCGTTCTGCGTCGCATCCATCTCCACGCGGCGCGGTGCCGGTGAGGGCATGTGCGACGGCGCGCCTGAGAATTCAAAACCAGCGGGCAGCATGGTGCTGGCGGTGCCGAGCGTGGGAGAAAGTTCTGCCAGTAACTCGCGGCGCACCTCAATCTTTAACTCGTTGCGCAGGCGGCGCTCTTCGTCGCGGCGCACTTCGGCAGCGATCTCGGCGCGCACGTCGTCTTCCAGTTCGCGGCGCAGTTCTTCGCGCACAGCGCGTTCCGCCTCAACCCGCGCGCCCGGCGAGAGATCGCCGGTGGCAGAGCGGCGCGCCGGCGGCGTGTAGGTAAATTGCCCGATGGTGGCGCTGAAACTGCCGTCAGGCGATTGCGCGGCGGCGCTGACAGCTGCGCCGGCAAGCTGCCCCGCGTTGGCGATGGACTGGCGCAGCAGATTGATGGCATCATCCAATGCTTCCTGGCGCACGGTAAGACCACGGATCGCGTCGTTGAGCAGATCGATCACATGCTTGATGCGCGCCGTCACCACCCACAGCACCGACAGAGGCAGATAGCGCCGCACATGGTCGGGGCTGGTGCGCAGGTCAATGCCCATCGCCTGCCCGGCCCATTGTTCCAGGCGATCCAGCGCATCCTGCGAGCCGTCGAGGAATTTCATCAACTCGGAGCGCTCGCCGTCAAAACGGCGGGCCACATCGCGCAGCGCGGCGATGGACTGCACCAGCACGCCGGCGCTCTGCTGCACGGCCTCTTGCTCGGCCAGCACGTCCTGCCACAGGGCAGTGTCGCTCAGTCGCGCCACGTGCATCTGTTGCTGCGCCGGCACGCTGGGCTGGGTGCCACTTGGTGGCGTGGTTGGCGGCGCGGGCGGGCGCGGAGCGGCAAAACCAACGGGCGGCGTGCCATAGGGGGAAGCCGGTCGCCCATTCACCGGCGGGGTCATGCCAAAGGGGGGCGTAGCATTGCTTGCCGCCTGGCCGGGCGGTGCGGGCATGGGCTGGCTGGCCGAAGGAGCCGCGCCGGGACCGCCCATCGCGCGAGGCAGGCTTCCGCCACCGGCAGGCGCATTGCCGCGCAAGGCGGCGTAATCCGCGCGATCTTGCTTGACGATGGCGCTATCATCCGCGCCGGTGCGGGCGAGATCCATCAACTGGCGCAGGCGCCCGACGGAACGGCGCAACAGGGCGATGGTCGCTTCATTCAACGGCGCAATGCCGTCCAGCGCGTCGCCCAGCATGTTTTCCATGCCGTTGGCGATGGCAGAGATGCCATGCAGATCCATCATGGCCGCAGAGCCGCCGATGGTGTGGACGCGCCGATACATCTCTTCGAGCGCATCGGCATCCGTTCCCAGCCGTTGCACGCGATCGAGATTCATCTCGATTTCAGGCAGATAGGTCTGCAATTCCTTGAGAAAGCTCTCAAGAATCGCGGATCGGTCGAATGCGCTCGCCATAGAATGTCACCTTATAACTCAATTGCCGGCGTCAGCCTTCTTGCCGACAGCTTACAAGGGTTGTGCCGTCAGGGCCACCACAAGGGACTGCCCCTCCACACGCGATGCGTGGCCGGTCTGTAGGGGCGACGCTGATAGACGCTCGCCCCGACCCACCTGCCACTCGCTCTAGCCTTCCAACCGCTCATCCTGATACCTTCTATGAGAGGGCAACGGGTGGCCTAGCGACCGAAAGGCGGGGGTGTTGCACGCTGATCGCCATCCTCGAAGCCGTCTTGGCTGTCGCTCCAGGGATCAAACGCCGCGCTCTGGCCGGGACCGGGATAGCCATTCGGGTTTTGCGCCGGATAGCCGTTAGGATTCTGCCCGGCGGGCATCGGCAAGGGCTGGCCGTTGGGCATCGGTGGGCTGGGCGGCCCGTAGCGCGGTGGCCCCGCCTGTTGCGGCCCCATCGGGCGTTGCGTGGGTGCCATGCCCCCGTTCTGCGCGGGAAATGCTCCCGTTCCCCCCATTTGCCCAGTATGCATGGTGCCCATCTGCCCCGTTCCCGGCCCCATCCCCGGCGGCAGCGCCGGCATGCCGTTGGGCGCGAAGGGCGGCGCGGGATAAAAGCCGCTGCCGCGCGGATCCATCATCTGGGGCGGACCGCCACGCGCGCCGGCCATCGGCGGCGGCAATTGCTGTGGCGGCTGCTGCGGCAGACGGAAAGTGGAAACCGAAGCGCGCAACTGATCCGCCTGTTCCGCCAGATAGCTGACGCTGGCAGCGGTATCTTGCATGGTCGCGTTGGTCTGGCGCGTGAGGTCAGCGATGCGGTTCATCGCTTCCGCCACCAACTCTGAGGTCTGGCTGCGCTCGGTGGCCGAGGCGGCGATCTCTTCGATCATGTGCACCTGGGTTTCCACCGCCTGATTGATGGCTTGCAGGGCGCGGCCCGCGTCGTCGGCCATATTCGAGCCGTTGACGACCTCGATGGTGCTTTCTTCCATCGCCACCACCGCCTCTTGCGTCTCGACCTGGATGTTTTTGACCAGGCCGACGATGCGTTTGGCGGCTTCGCTCGATTTCTCGGCGAGCAGGCGGATTTCG